>JALYUM010000051.1 GCA_030853745.1 Pseudomonadota bacterium
GCCGGTGTCGCGCCAGCCAGCAGGATCCACACGCGCCAGGCGTGGGCGCGCGGCCAGTACAGCACGGCGAGCGCAGTGAGAATCGACAGCATCGGCCACACCAGCACGTAGCTCGCGCCAGGCAGCGCATAGCTCACCGCCAGCAGGCCGATGGCGATGCACACCAGTGCGCCCAGCGCCGCCGCAGTAACGCCGATGCTGGTTTGCAGACGCCGCTGCAGGTAGATGAACGCTGCACTGCAAAACGCCACGCAGCCCAGCTGATACCACCATTCCCGTTCGCTGAAACCTTGCCAGAGAGGCGCGTAACCTTCGTGTGTCGGCAGCATTTGCCAGGCCACGTATGCCGCTGCGGCGATCGCGCAGCAGATCAACGCGTACCCGAAAACTCCTTGCAACAATGCCTGCGCATCGACGCTGCTGCGCTGGATGCCGAGGCAGGCCACGCCGAACAGCAGCAAACAGGCCAGGCGTGTCACCGGCCAGACGGCGCTGCCGGAATAGTGCACCACGCCGATGTGGGGCAGTGTGAAATACACCTGTCCGGGCGTGCCAGGCGTCAACGGCGCGCTGGCAAAGTGGCGCGCCAGTGCCAGCATCGTGTCGCCTTCGTGTTGCAGCGTCGATGGCGCCAGGCGCTCGGCCGTGTCGCCGCTTCCTTGCGGCCCCGTAAAACCTTCGACATTGGCAAACTGCAGCATCGGAACGTGCAATGCCGCCAATGGCCCGAGCGGTACCGCGTGCGGCATGTGCGGATAGATGGCGCGCATCAGCGACGAGCCGCGTGCCGCGGGCGCATGCGCCGCCCAGCCGTCGATGGCGGCGCCGTCCGCGCCTGCGCTGTCATACAACACCAGCGGGCCGCGGTTGCCGGCATTGTCGAATTTCAGGACCATGCCGACCTGCCTGGCCCACGGATGCTGTTCGGCGAACGCCTGCGCGCCCATGCCGTACTGCTGCTGGCCATCGGCGAACAGCACGATCAGGTCGTGCGCCAATGGTGGCGATTTCTGCAGAGCGCGCAGGGTTTCCAGCAGCGCCGCGCTGGACGCGCCACCTTGTGCAGCGCCGGGCGATGTTGGCGTCGTGTCGTAGTGCGACGCCAGCAACAGCGCCTTGCCAGGCCTGGTTCCCGGGAGGCGCACCACGATGTTGTGCACCACCGCCAGCGTGACATGGACATTGGCCAGTTGATCGGTGTCGTTGTGCTGCATCGTGGTGGTTTGTACTTGCGGCTCCAGGCCGAGCGCACGTAGTTGCGCGAGCAGGTACGCGCGCGCCTGCGCATTGGCGGCGCTGGCCAGCGGCCGCGGCGCCTGCGCCAGCACGGCCACATGCTGCATCGCACGCGCGGCTGAAAAGGTCGTGGCCGGCGCGGTTGCCGATGCCGGCGGCGCGAGCGGGGAACCAAGTGCAAGCCAGATCGTGGCGGCGAATGCCAGTACGAGGGCAACGGGAAGAAATCGCGGATTGCGCATGATGGTTCTCTTAGAGTTCGTTCAGCATCGACTGCAAGGCCTGGCGGCCCATCGGCGTGGTGACATGGGCGAGGCGGTCGGTCAGGATGCGGCGCTTGGCTTCTTTTAATGCGTCGTCGTTTGTGGCGAGATCGGGAGCGACGCCGCCAATCCAGGTCGTGTGCGTCAGCGGCAGCGTTACGCGTGCATCGGGAATGTCGGCCAGCAGGCTGGCGCCGATCGCCACGCGGGCGCTGGCCGTGGCGATGCCCGCGCTGCGCGTGCCGATAATGGTGGCGCGCTTCCAGGCCTGCATCGCGAACGCAAAATTTTCCGCCTCGGCGCTGGTGTGCGGACCAATCAAAATCATCAACTGCTCCAGGTACGGGCGCGCTGCCAGTTGTGGAAATGCCCAGCGCGCCTCAATGGCGCCGCTGCGGCGGGCCAGGTCGGCATAGTGGATGGGACGATCGACGACATAACTGGACAGCAGTTGCAGGCCGTCGGCATCGCCGCCGTCGTTGTGGCGCAGGTCGACGATGATGGTCTTCGCGGCGCGCAGTGCGCCGAAGGCCCTGGCATAGGGAGCGGCCGACCGGTCCGGCGCCAGAAAGCGGCGAATGTCCATGTAGCCGATGTCGGCGGCGACCATGCTGACGCTGTCGATGCCGCCATTGTCGCGGCGCCACCACGGCAGCTTCGGTAGCGTTGGCGCGATGCGCAGACGGGCATCGCCAGAGGCGCGCAGCAGGTCGGCTGAAAGGCGGCTGGCCAGTGCGGCGGCGTCATCGATGGCGTTGTAATCGCCGGCGCGCAGCAAGGCGGCGATGCGCGGGGCGGCCGCCGCATCGATATAGTGCGCGGACACTTGCGCTGCAAGTGCGTCGACAGCCGCGCGCCGTTCAATGGGATTAATTCGGTGAACAGCGGGGTCTCCGCACGCGGCCAATGTGAACACCAGCAGGATCAGGCGTCTGGTAGTCATCTCAGTCCAGCTTCCATTCGTAGGCGATCAGCGCCCAGCCAGCCTGCGCCACGTCGCCCTGCATCGCCGGCTTGAAGGTGCACAGCGACAGGGCCGTGACGGCGGCCCGGTCCAGGTCGCGAAAACCGCTCGAGTGCTCGATGCGCGCGCCGGTCACGCGGCCATCCACGCCCACCAGCAGGGCCAGCGTCACGATGCCGGCGTCGCCATTGCGCGCTGCCTGTTTCGGATAATCCGGCTTGGCGCAGCCGTCGACCATGGCCGCCGAACGGACCTTGGCGACGCCGGTGCCGAAAGTTTCGGGTGGCGTGGTGGTAGCGTCGATCGTCCGCGCCGACGGCACCGGGTCGGCGCTGGCGGTCGTTGTCGTGGTGATCGTATTTCGCAGTGCCGGCGTAGGCAACGGCACCTCCACTTGCGGCACGAAGACGGGAGGCGCGGACAGCATGGGTGGCGGCAGCGCATCGGTCAGCTGGGGCGGGACCGGTATGACGACGTCAGGCACCAGCGTGAATGGCGTCGCCTCGACCGGTCGTGCGCGCAGTTTCACGCCCATCGATTGCACCAGGCAGACGCCGAGGACGATATGGAAAACGACGACCAGGGCCAGCTTGGTGGTGCGATGACCGGATACGTTCTGTGTCGCGAAATGCATGGCATTCTCCTCGTGGTTGAATCAATATGGAACAAATATATGCTATTACATAGCAATTAAAAAGTGTTTTGTATGGCAATCGTGGGGACATTAACGTTCATTCGACAGGAGATTTGTGGAAAAATACGGGCGCTGCGCGTAGAATCCTTTGCTATCAAGTAGCAATCCGGAACCACCAAGGCCACCATGAAAACTTCCGCTCCCATCCGCGTCCTGCTCGCCGACGACCACCCGATTGTCATGACCGGCTTCGCCATGTCGCTGGCCGCCGAAGGTCTCGATGTCGTCGGCCAGGCCAAAACGCCGGCCGAAGCGACAGCGATGTATGCCGCGCTCAAACCCGACGTGGCCGTTCTCGATATCCGCTTCGGCACCGAACTGACCGGCCTCGATGCCGCGCAGGCGATTTTGAAAAGCGACCCGGAAGCGAAGCTGATTTTCCTGTCCCAGTTCGACCAGGACAGCCTGATCAAGGAGACTTACCGGCTCGGCGCGCGCGCCTTTGTTACCAAGGATTGCGACCCGGCCGACCTGGCCCATGCGGTGCGCCAGGCGCATGCGGGCAAGCTGTACTTCCTGCCGCAGATTGCCGAACGCCTGGCCAGCATGGCGGTGCGGGGCGACGCCTCGCCACAGTCGCAGCTCGACCAGCGCGACCTGGAAGTGTTCAAGCTGATGGCCGAGGGATTGACGAATGCCGAAATCGCGGAGCAGCTGAACCTGTCGACGAAAACCATCAGCAATATCAGCCAGTCGGTGAAAGAAAAGCTGGGCGTGCACCGCCCGGCCTACATCACCAAGCTGGCGGTGAAGCACGGTTTGATCGAACCGTAAGCCGCATGCGGACCTGGTTTTCGCACGCTGCATTTGCGCTTGCCTGTTGCGTGGCCTGGCCGGCAGGCGCCGCGCCTGACAAGCCGCAAGGCTATCGCTTTCAAATCGTCACCGGCGACGACGGCAGCGTCACCCGCCGCATCGCCGACGATTTGTATAAACGCCTGGTGCCCACCTTTGCCGGCTTTCGCACCGAACTGGCACAGCGCCGCCGCATGGTGCTGGTCGCCATCGGGCCGGCCGCATTGCGCGACGCGGCCATGCGCCCGTGCGACTGCGTCGTCATCGCCGCCTTTACGTCCAGCCAGGTGTGGCGCGACGTGATGGCGCAGGTGCCGCCCGCACGCGCAGCATCGATGACCGCGATCTACGCGGAGCCGGCACCCGTCGACCAGCTCCATTTGATTTCGCTGCTGTACGGCCGGCCTGCGCGGGTGGCGGCCATCGTCGCCGATCCGCGTTTTTTCGCGCCCATTCTCGGGGCCACGACCGACCTGTACGCGTTCAGCGAAGGCGAAGACATCAACCGCCTGCTGAACCGCATCGCCCAGACCGACGTGCTGCTGGCGCTGCCGGATAATGCTGTGTTCAATGCCGAAAACATCCGCAACATCCTGCTCTCGACATATCGTCACAAGCAGGCGGTGATCGGCTTTTCCAGCGACATGGTGCGCGCTGGCGCGCTTGCCTCGACCTACTCCGACATCGACGACATCAACGAGCAGGTGGCGGAAACGGCGGCGCGGTTTGTCGCCAGCGGTGAACTCGATGCGCCGCAGTTTCCGCGCTATTTCCGCACGGTCGTCAACGAAGGCGTGGCGCGCTCGCTCGACATACATGTCGACAGCGCCGCGCGCAATTTTGCGCGCCGTCCGCGCCACCGTCCCTGATGCGCTGGCAGTTCTGGCAAGGCTGGAGCATCGGCACGCGCATGGCCTGCATCGCGATGCTGCCGGTAGTGCTGCTGTTCGCCTCCTTCATGGGGTACTCATGGTATTCCCATCGCATCCAGGTGGCCGAAGAACTGGCCGAACGTGGCCGCATCCTGGCGCGCGCGCTGGCCGAAACGAGCGAATACAACGTCATCTCCGGCAACCTGTCCGACCTGAGGCTCACCATCAAGGGCCTGGTGCAATCGGACGCCAGCATCTACCGCATCGATGTCATCGACGGTACCGGGCGCGGTACTGTCAGCGTCGTGTCGGAGACGGCATCGACGCCTGAGCCGCGCTATTACGATGCGCCTATCCGCAAGCAGGTTATCTGGATCAACCTGTTTTCCGATAACGGCACGCCGCACGTCACCGCGTCGTCGGACATTCGCCCGCCGACCGTCACCACCACCAATGTCGGCATCGTGCGCGTGACGATGTCGCCCACGTACCTGCTCGGCAAACAGGCGCGCCGTTTTCACGTCGAGCTGGCGATTGCCGCGCTGGCGCTGGCCGCGAGCGGGGTGCTGGCCTTTGTGCTGGCGCGCAGCCTGGCGGTGCCGCTGCAGGAAGCCATCCGCGCGCTGCGCGCGATCCGCGGCGGGAATTACAAGGTCGAACTGCCGGTCAGCACCGGCGGCGAAGTAGGGGATTTGCAGGAGTCGATCGGCGAGATGGCGCTGGCCCTCGACCTGTCCAAGCAGGACCTGGAAAACAAGGTAGCCGACCGCACGCGCGATCTGCTCGCGTCGCGCAACGAAGCGCTGCGTGCCGACGCCGACAAGCGCAAGCTGATACACAAGGTAAACTCGATTGTCGAGGATGAGCGCAAGAGCATCGCCATCGAAATCCACGATGAACTGAATGCCTCGCTGATCGCCGCGCGTCTCGAATCGCAGAGCATCATGGCGCTGGCATCGAAACTGCCGCCGGCGCCGGAGGTCGACCAGATCCGCGCAAAATCGCAATCGATCACGAAGCTCACGCTCGACCTGTACGCGAGCGGCAGGCGGCTGGTGCGGCGCCTGCGTCCCGAGGTGCTGGAAATGCTCGGTCTGCACGGCGCCGTGGAAGAAATGCTGCGCCATTACGACAGCGGCTCCGGCTGCAGTTTTACCTTCCACTCCGCCGGCGATTTTTCGCGCCTGGGCCACGACCTCGCCATCTCGGCATACCGCATCGTGCAGGAGGCGCTGTCGAACGTCATGAAGCACGCTGGCGCGGACCATGCCCAGGTCAGCCTGGTGCTGGCCGGCGATGCGCTGCACATTGCCGTGGCCGACGATGGCGCCGGCTTCGATCCGGTGCAGGCATCTGAAGGGATCGGCATCATCGGCATGCGCGAACGCGTGCACGCGTTGAACGGCACGCTGCGCCTGCATGCGGCGCCCGGCGCCGGTACCGAAGTGGCCATCACGCTCCCCCTGGATGGCGCATCTGCGGTATCGTAACAACTTCGTTTTTTTACGCGAGTTGAATAACATGCCGAACCTCTTCCCCACGCCGTTCGAAGCCGGCAACCAGAACCAGACCACTACCTGGGACGACTGCATCGCCTGGTACCAGGACCTGGCCGAACGCTATCCCGCCGTGTTGCGCTTCGCCGTCATCGGCGCGTCCGACGCCGGCTTGCCGATCCATGCGGGCGTGGTCAGCAGCGACGGCGTGTTCGACCTGGGGGCCATCAAGGCGGCCGGGCGGCCGGTCTTCTTCAACAATAACGGTATTCATCCGGGCGAGCCGGAAGGCGTCGACGGCTGCATGGCGCTGGTGCGCGATTTCTGCCACGAGCCGGATCGGCTGGCCGCATTGGGCGACACCGTGTTCCTGTTCATCCCGCTGTACAACGTCGACGGCAGCATCAACCGCGCCAACACGTCACGCGTGAACCAGGATGGCCCCGAGCAGTTCGGCTTTCGCGGGAACAGCCGCCACCTCGACCTGAATCGCGACTTCGTCAAGTGCGACACCCTGACCGCGCAGGCGTTCAACAAACTGTTCACCGCGTGGGACCCGGACGTGATGGTCGACACGCACACGTCGAACGGCGCCGATTACACCTACACGATGACGCTGATCCACACGCAGGCCGACAAACTTGGCGGCGACCTGGGCGCCTTTTTGACCAGCACCATGCTGCCGGCGATCTTCAGCGAGATGGATGCGCGCGGCTGGCCCACCTGCCCGTATGTGAATCCGGTCAAGGACAGCCCTGATCACGGCATCGCCGAATTCCTGGAGACGCCGCGTTTTTCCACCGGTTACGCAGCGCTGCACCACACCATCGGCTTCATGCCCGAGACGCACATGCTCAAATCGTTCGCCGACCGCTACGCATCGATGCGCGCCTTGGTCGAGACGGCGCTGGCGTTCACGGTGCAGCATGGCGCGCAAATCCAGGCACTGCGCCGCGCGGCCCGTCTGGCAGGCCGCACGCAGCGCGAATGGCCGGTGCACTGGAAAATGGATGAAGCGCAGTTTTCACAATTCCATTTCAAGGGATACGCGGCGAAGTACAAGCCGAGCGTGCTGGGGACCTATTCGCGCCTTTGGTACGACCGCAGCGAGCCGTGGGAGCGCGACATCGCTTACTACAACCGCTTTCCGGCCGATGTCACCGTGACCGTGCCGCGTTATTACGTGGTGCCGCAAGCGTGGCGCGAAGTCATCGAGAGGCTGAGCTGGAACGGCGTGCGCATGGAGCGCGTCGATGCGGACCGGATGGCGGCGGCGTCGTACTACCATTTGCACAGTGTGTCGTCGCGCGCGCATGCGTACGAGGGGCATATGTTCCATGACGACGTGAAGCTGGAAAAGCGCAGTGCTTCCATTCTTCTGCGTGCCGGTGATTACCTGGTGCCGCTCGACCAGGATGCGGCGCGCTACGCCATTGAGATGCTCGAGCCGCAAGGGCACGACAGCTTTTTCCGCTGGGGTTTTTTCAACAGCGTGCTGGAGAAAAAAGAAGCGTATTCGGAGTATGTGTTCGAGGATTCGGCGGAACAGATGCTGGTTGAAGAACCAGGGCTGGCCGAGAAGTTTGAGGCGTGGAAGCTGGCCAATCCTGATTTGCTGTCGGATCAGTCAGCGGTGCTGGATTTTATTTTTGCGCATTGCGCGAAGTACGCGGAACCGGAGTGGAGACGGTATCCGGTGCTGATGCTGGACTAAAGCGCTATCGATCGAGCCGTCGTCCCGGCGCAGGCCGGGATCCATACCAGGTATCCGAAGTTACTCAGCATGGGTCCCGACTTTCGTCGGGAGGACGGTTTTTAAGCTAACGACGTGGTTATTTATTCGCCGCGATCCACCGGTCCACCTTCGCTTCCAGCAGCGCCAGCGGCAGCGTGCCTTCTCCCAGCACCACCTCATGGAACGCCGGCAAACTGAACTTCGACCCCATCGCCGTCTCCGCACGCTTCCTCAGTTCGAGGATTTTCAGCGCGCCGATCTTGTACCCCAGCGCCTGTCCCGGCCACACCATGTACCGCTCGGTCTCGCTGCGCGCAATCGATTCCGGATAACCCAGCGTATCGCGCATGTACTGGATCGACTGCTCGCGCGTCCAGCCTTTTGCGTGCATGCCGGTATCGACCACCAGCCGCACCGCGCGCAGCATTTCGTCGTTCAGGTGGCCGAAATAATTTTCGGGATTGTCATAAAAGCCCATCTCTTTACCGAGCGTTTCGGCATACAGCGCCCAGCCCTCGGTGAACGCATTGTTGCCACCGAACTGGCGGAAGTTCGGCAGATGCAGCTCCTGCATCAGCGCGATGTGGAAATGGTGCCCCGGCTGGCCTTCGTGCAGGAACAGCGTCACCATCCCGGTGCTGCCATATTCTTTCGGATCGTTGACGACCGACCAGAACACGCCCGGACGCGAGCCATCGACAGCCGGCGGCGAGTAGTGGTCCGACGCAGTCGCGCGCGACAGTTCAGGCTCCAGGCGCAGATCGAGCGGCGTTTTCGGACGGAGCGAAAACAGCGCCGGCAGCTTGGTTTTCAGTTGCGCGTCCAGCCCGCGGTAGACGTCGATGACTTCCTGCTCGGTTTTGAACGGCTTGTATTTTGGCTGGCTCAGCACCCATGTCGGTAAGCCAGCGGCCGGGCCGGTGTAGCCCATCTTCGGACCGGTCTTCGCATACTCGCCCTGGATGCGCGCAACTTCGGACAGGCCGGTCGCGTGAATCTGCTCCGGCGTCAGCGTGGTCGTGGTCTGGCTCGCGACGCGCGCCAGGTACCACGCGGCGCCATTCGGCAAAGCGCTCCAGCCAGTGCTGGTGCGCGCTGCCGGCAGATAGTTTTTTTCGAGGAACTGCGCCAGCCGTGCCAGCGCAGGATTGAGTTTGGCGTCGATGGTGCTGCGGTACGCCTGGGTCAGCGCGCGCTGGTCGGCGGCTGAAAAAGTCTTGGGCATATTCGTGATCGGCGCGTAGTAGCTGCTCGCTTCCGCTGTTTTGGCAGCCAGCTTCTGGAACTGCGGCAGCATCGATACAACGATGGCTTTCGGCTGCACCACACCGACCCGCATCCCCTCGCGCATATTGACAATCGCCTGGTCGATCCACGGTCCCAGTTGGGCCAGGCGGTTCAGGTAGGCCTTGTATTCACGCACCGTGGTCAATGGCTGCGACCCTTCGCCGCTGGCGTAATTGGCCAGCGTGACCGGCAGGCTGTCCATCTGGTTCAGCGGCAGCAGGTTTTCGGGAAAAGCTTCGAAGCGCAGCGCCATCGCCAGCTCGTAATCAAGGATGTCGTAACTGGTGCGGTCGCGCTGAACCAGCTGCATTGGATTGATCGTGTGCAGGCGCTTCAGAAAACTGCGGTACAGCGCAAATTGTCTGGCACGCACCGCCGGCGCAATCGACATGCCCAGTTGATCGGAAAAACGATTGTCGCCGTTTTCGCTGGCCGACACCGGATCGAACTTCGCTTGCGCGTCGTAGTATTCGTCGGCCAGGGCATTGAGTTTTTTGCTGGCCGCTTCGGCAACTTGCGCCGAGACTTTGCCTGGTGCAGGCGCTTGAAATGCCATGGCTGGTGCAAAAGCGATCGAGAGAGCCGCGCCCATGGCGCACAGTTTGAAAAGTGGGGACATTAGTGGGAACATTAATAACTCGCGAGAGGCGCCAGTGCGCCGTTGTTGAAGGTGTAGACAGTGACCGTGGTTTTCTTCAGGTTGCCCTGCGCATCGTAGGCGTAATTGCCGACCACGCCTGGGTAAGCCCCGGTGTGCAACTGGGCGCCGACGGCTTTCGGGTCGACTGACTTCGCGCTGCGGATGGCCTGGGCGATGAACATGGTCTGGTCGTAAAACGATGGCGCGTAGACATCGGGCTCCTTGCCGAACCGCTTGCGGTAGCGCTGCTGGAACGCCGGCCCGTCCGCCTGTTTGGCCAGGATGGCGCCGGCCTGCGCGCATAAAACATTGGCGCCGACCGCATCGCCGCCGAGTTTCGCCATCTCCGGGCTGCACAGCGTATCGCCACCGAGCAGCTTCGCATTCAGGCCGAGCTGCTTCATCTGGCGTGCCATCGGGGCGCCCTGCGGTGCGTAGCCACCAAAGAAAATCGCATCGACTTTTTTGGCTTTCATCGCTGTTAAAATCGCCGCGAAATCGCTGGCTTTATCGGTCGTGAATTCGTGCGCCGCCACGGTCAGGCCGGACGATTTGGCCTGGCGCTTGAATTCGGCGGCGATGCCCTGCCCAAAGGCGGTGCGGTCGTCGATGACGCCGACGTTCTTCAGTTTCAGTTCTTTCGCTGCGTACGCCGCCATCGAGCCGCCCACCTGCAAATCGCTGGCCACGATGCGGAACACATTGGTGTAGCCGCCCTGCGTGATCTTTGGATTGGTGCCCACGGTGGACATCAGGATGCCGGCTTCGCTGTAGACGCGCGATGCAGGGATGGCCACGCCCGAGTTGTACGGACCCAGGACGAACTTGATACCGGCATCGGCAAATTTTTGTGCGACGTTGACGCCGGCTTTCGGGTCGCCCTGGTCGTCTTCGGACACCAGTGCGAAGCGCAGCGCATTTCCGCCCAGTGTCAGTTTTTGTGCATTCAGTTCTTCCACGGCCAGGCGCACGCCGTTTTCATTGTCCTTGCCGGCAAAGGCGTTCGCCCCCGACAGCGGGCCGCTGACGCCGATTTTGACAACCTGGTCGGCGGCCGAAGCAGCGCCGGCACATGCCAGCAGTGCAGCCAGAGTAACTATACGTGTCTTCATATGCATCGTCTTTTCGCAGTGGGAACGCGCGCAATCATCGCACGCTTTTTAGAGCCCGTGGGCCAGCAGTTCGAGGGGCAGCGCGCTGGTCGACTTGATCTGCTCCATCGAGAATGCCGACGACACGCCGGTCAGCTTCGCGGTGCGGATCAGCTTTTTGTAGAACAGGTCATAGCCTTCGATGTCGGTGGTGACGACCTTCAGCAGATAGTCGACATCGCCGCTCATGCGGTGAAATTCCTGCACCTCCGGCAGCGCGATGACGGCGGCGGCAAAGCGTGCCAGCCATTTTTCATCGTGCTCGCTGGTGCGCACGCTGACAAATACTGTCACCGGCAAACCGACCTTCTTGCGGTTGACGACCGTCACGCGGCTCTCGATATAGCCTTCTTCTTCGAGCCGGCGCACGCGCTTCCAGCACGGGGTGCTGGACAAGCCGACTTTCGCGCTGACGGCGGCAATGGACAGCGTGGCGTCGGCCTGCAATGCTGCGAGAATCGCATAGTCGAAGTGGTCAAGATGGTTCATGCTTTATTCGCCCTAAAGACAGATTATTCAGTCTATATTACGCGACACAAGCAAACAATTTGGAATGTTTTGCCGCGCCTGCGCCGGTACCATGTTGAGCATGATCTATCTCGATGCCAACGCCACCTCTCCTGTCCTCCCGGCCGCAAGTGCCGCCGCCCACGCTGCGCTGTCTGCCAACTTCGGCAACCCCAGCAGCACCCACGCGGTGGGGCTGCGCGCCCGCGCGATGCTCGACGCCACGCGCGCCTGTGCGCGGCGCGTGTTGGGCGCGCCGACCGGACGCCTGCTGTTCAACAGCGGCGCGACCGAAGGCATTCAAACGGCAGTGTTGTCCTGCCTGGTCGCATTAAAACAAAAAGGTGTAAGCGGTGGCCTGCTGCTCTACGGCGCCACCGAACACAAAGCGGTGCCGCAGGCGATGGCGCACTGGAACGCCATCCTCGGCACCGGCTGCGAAGTGCGCGCGCTCCCCGTCGACGCCAACGGCCAGCACCGCCTCGACCTGCTGGCCGAATGGGCGCCGCACGCGCACCTGGTGTGCACGATGGCGGCCAATAACGAAACTGGCGTGATCTCAAACCTCGCCGACATCAGCCGCTTACTCGAGAACAGTCCCGCGCTGTGGCTGGTCGACTGCGTCCAGGCACTGGGCAAACTGGCCCTGGACCTGAGCGCCAGCCGCATCGATTACGCGCCGTTTTCCGGTCACAAACTGTATGCGCCAAAAGGCATCGGCATGCTGTATGTACGGGATGGCGCGCCATTCACGCCGCTGATTGCCGGCGGCGGGCAGGAAGAGGGCCAGCGTTCCGGCACCGAGAATATGGCCGGTATCGCCGCCCTCGGCGCGGTGCTCGCGGCACTGGAAGAGGGCGGCACCTTCCACGGCCACGCGACGCTCGAACGCTATCGCGAACGCTTGGCGCAGGCGCTGGTGACGGCTTTGCCCGGCCTGGTATTCAATATGCCGTTTGCCCATTCGCTACCGACGACGATCAATTTTTCCGTGCTGGGACGCCCCGGCAGCGACATCGTCGAACTGTTCGACGCGGCCGGCATCCAGGTCAGTGCCGGGTCGGCCTGTTCGTCAGCGAAAACCGCGCCAAGCTATGTGCTCGAGGCGATGGCGCTGCCGCACTGGCGCGCCGCATCGGCAGTGCGCCTGTCGTTCGGCCCCGCCGTCGATGACGCATTCATCGATGCGGCCTGCGCGCGCATCGCCCATTGCGGCGCGGCTTTGGTCACGCCACGCATGGCGACCGGCGCGGCACTTGGCGCGATGCGCCTGGCCACCGGTGGCTGGCTGCTGTTCCATGAGGCCAGCCGCGCGTGCGCACTGGTCGATGCACCGCAGGCACCGCTGGCGTTGATCGCGGCCGAGGGTTACACGCTGCAGGCCGTGCTGGACGTCGACAGCGTTGAACCCATCACGCTGGGCGCGCACCATATCGCACGCGGCGCCGACGGCAGGTATGCCTACGCCGGCATGACGTTCGACGATGCACCGGCGGTGGACATGCGCCCCGCGCCGGTACTGGAACACGCGCAGCTGGCCGATTTTTTTGCGGCACACCCGGATGCCCGGCTGGTCGATGTGCGCGAAGCGTTCGAACACGCGGCCGGCGCAGCCAGCCTGGCCGGCCGCGCGCCGGAGTCGAACCCGCTTTCGCGCCATGCCGAATCGATCCCGGCGTGGCTGGCCGAACAGGGTCACGCGCTGGTCTTCGTCTGCCGCAGCGGCGGGCGCAGCGCACGCGCCGCGGCTACCTTGCGCCACCTTGGCCGCCAGCGGGTTTATCATCTGGTGGGCGGCTTTGCGCTCGCAAGCGATCCACAAACATAAAAACGGGTGACCATCCGCGCTTCTGTTCGGTAGCGTACAGTGGCAGAGTTGATGATGTTTTAGCATGGTGATAACCGTGCGCTCTTGCGCGTTGCAGCCGGCCTTCATGTGGTTGGCATGACCTGTTCCGGGTCGATGCGCAATCACGAGCTGCGGTTACACCCGACATCACCGAGGTCCCCTGTTGAACAAAGAATCTGACTCCGTCCTGGACGCGCCCGACGCGCCAACCAATCCTTCCTCCCCCACTGCACGCAATGCCGCCTCGGACGACGAAGCGCCGCTGCGCTCGGAGTTGTTCAGCGCGGCCCAGATGTCGGCCCACGGCCGGCGTCTCGCCGCCGAACACACCCTCAGTGAGCAGGGCGGGCCCGACCGGCTGCTCTCGCGCCTGACCGACAATGCCCATGTCGTCGCCAGTGCCAGCGCCGACCTGACGCGCGCAGCCAAGTCCGGCATGCGCCTCGCGCCGGCAGCGGAATGGCTGCTCGATAATTTCTACCTGATCGAAGAGCAGATCCGCACCGCGCGGCGCCACCTGCCGAAGCATTACAGCCGCGAACTGCCGCGCCTGAATAACCGCGGCATCGAAGGCACGCCGCGCGCGTATCAGCTGGCGCTCGAACTGGTGTCGCACGGCGACGGCAAGATCGACCCTGAAAGCCTCACCCGCTTCATCGCCGCCTACCAGGAAACCACGGTGCTGCGCCTCGGTGAATTGTGGGCGATTCCCATCATGCTGCGGCTTGCACTGATTGAAAATCTGCGCCGCGTGGCCGCCCGTCTGGACGACCATCTGCGCCAGCGCGAACTGGCCAACAGCTGGGCCGACCGCATGGTGGAAACCGCCGAAACGCGTCCTGGCGATTTGATTTTGCTGGTGGCCGACATGGCGCGCGCTGTGCGTCCGATGGGCTCCTCCTTTGTCGCCGAACTGCAGCGCCGCCTGCAAAGCCAGAACCCGGCGCTGACGCTGGTGATGCAGTGGGTGGGTACGCGCCTGAACGACGAAGGCCAGACCATCGACGGCCAGGTGCAGGCCGATATTGGCCAACAAGCGACCGACCAGGTTTCGATCAGCAACAGCATCGGCAGCCTGCGCCTGCTCACCACTGTCGACTGGCGCGAGTTCGTCGAGACCATGAGCGCGGTGGAGCAAACGCTGCGCCTCGACCCCCTCGGCACCTACGGGCGCATGGATTTTGCCACGCGCGACCATTACCGCCATATCGTCGAAACGCTGGCGCGTCATTGTCCGCACACGGAAGTGGAGGTGGCGGAACAGGCGCTGGCGCTGGCCAGTGCACCGCGCGAGCCGGGCCAGGGCGGCCTTGACACCCGTACCCGCCACGTCGGTTATTACCTGATCGGCTCCGGCCTGCCTGCCCTGCGCGCGCGCCTGAAAGCCACGTACGACCTGGGCGGCACCTTGCGCCACGCGGTCACCGAGCGGCCGCTGGCCGGGTACCTGGGCGGCATCGCGCTGCTGACCGCATTGTTTACCGCGTCGGTGGTCATCCACTCGAAAGATGGCGGCGCCGACACGTGGCTGATGGTCCTCATCGGCGTGCTGGCTGCGGTGGGTTCAAGCCAGCTTGCGCTTGCGCTGGTCAACTTCATGGCCACCCGCCTGGCGCATCCGCACCCGTTGCCGCGCCTCGATTTCAGCCGCGGCATTCCGTCGGATGGCGGCGCGCTCGTCGTCGTTCCATCGCTCATTTACAGTGCCGACAACGTGACAACGCTGGCAGAGGCGCTGGAAGTACGCTACCTCGCCAACCGCGATCCCCGGCTCCGGTTTTGCCTGCTGACCGATTTTACCGATGCGCCGCGCCAGGACATGCCGGGCGACGCCGACCTCGCTGAACTCGCGCGCGCTGCGATTGCCGCGCTCAACCTGCGCTACGGTTTCGAAGAAGATGTCACCCGCAGCGAAGACGAAAGCGACGACGAAGACACCACAGCCGCCGCCACCGTGCGCGTCGATCCATTCCTGCTGCTGCACCGTCCGCGCTTGTGGAACGAGAGCGAGCAGGCCTGGATTGGCCGCGAGCGCAAGCGCGGCAAACTCGAGGACCTGAATCTGTTCCTGCGCGGTGGCGCGCGCGAGCGCTTTACCGTCATCGAAGGCAGCCAAGAAGGCCTCGCCAATATCCGTTACGTGATCACGCTCGATGCCGATACCCAGCTGCCGCGCGACGCTGCGCGCCAGTTCATCGCCACCATGGCGCATCCGCTGAACCATCCGCAGCTCGACCCGACCGGCAGCCGTGTCGTCGAAGGTTACGGCATTCTGCAGCCACGCGTATCGACATCGCTGCCGCACGAAAACGCGTCGCGCTACGAACATTTGCTCGGTGGTGAACCTGGCATCGACCCGTACACCCGCACCGTCTCCGACGTTTATCAGGATCTGTTCGGTGAAGGTTCGTTTGTCGGTAAGGGTATCTACGAAGTCGACACGTTCGAGCGCGTGCTCGGCGGCCGCCTGCCCGACAACAAAGTGCTGTCCCACGATTTGCTGGAAGGGTGCTATCTGCGCGCCGGCCTGCTGTCCGACGCCCAATTGTACGAATCCTATCCAAGCCGTTACAGCGACGATGTCGGCCGCCGTCACCGCTGGATTCGTGGCGACTGGCAGCTGGCCGGCTGGCTGCGTGGCCGCGTGCCAGGGGCCGAGGGCAAGCGCGAACCGAACCGCCTGTCTGCGCTGTCGCGCTGGAAGCTGTTCGACAATCTGCGCCGCAGCCTGGTGGCGCCAAGCCTGACCGTGCTGCTGGTGCTGTGCTGGGCCACGTTGATGGCGCCGGCGTTCTGGAGTGCGGCAATTCTGTCGGTGTTTCTCCTGCCCGCCATCATCGGCACCCTGATCGGCCTGGCCGACAAGGGCCACGATATGCCATGGGAGCAGCATCTGATCAACTGGTCGGAGGGTGCCAGACTCTCCTTCGGAAATGCCTTGCTCAGTCTTGCATTCATGCCGCATGAAGCCTGGTACAGCATCGACGCCATCGTGCGCACCGCGTGGCGCATGGTCGCCTCGCACCGGCACCTGCTGGAGTGGCGCGCGTCGGGCCTCGCGCGCTCGAACCGCGACCTGGAAAGTAACGTCCGCATGATGTGGTTTGCCCCGGCGCTGGCCGTGGCTGTCGCTGTTCTTCTCTCTTTCGAAAACCCGTACGCCCTGTTCCCGGCGGCGCCGTTGCTGCTGCTGTGGTTTTTGTCGCCGGTGCTGTCGTGGTGGATCAGCCGTCCGGTGGAGCGCCTGTCCGCGCAGCTGTCCGCGCCGCAAACGCTGTTTTTGCATGTGCTGGCGCGTAAAACCTGGAACTTCTTCGAGGCGTATGTCGGCCCTGACGACAACTGGCTTCCGCCCGATAATGTGCAGGAGCACCCGGCGCTGGTGGTGGCGCATCGCACCTCGCCGACGAATATGGGCATGGCGCTGCTGGCCAATTTAACTGCCTGGGATTTCGGCTACATCGCTGGCACCGAGCTGATACGCCGCACCGCCGCAACGCTCGACACCATGGACAAGATGGAAAAGTACCGCGGCCACTGGTACAACTGGTACGACACGCGCACGCTCGAACCACTGATGCCGCGTTACGTGTCGGCAGTCGACAGCGGTAACCTCGCCGGCCATTTGCTGACGCTCGCTGCTGGCCTGAACCAGCTGGCCGATCGCCCGATCGTCGGCAACCAGCTGCTCGATGGCATCCGCGACACGCTCGATGTCCTCAACAGCCTGGTGGCCACGCCGGTTCCGGCTGTGGCCATGCGCGCTGAAATCGCGACCATGCGCACACTGCTGGCCGACGACCGGCGCGCGCGTACCGACACCTTGCCTGGCTTCGCCGACAACCTGGCCGACCTGTCGCGCCAGGCCGATGCCATCGCTGCGGCGCTGCCGCCTGACGCCGATGCTATGCTGCGCGACTGGAGCAGCCGCCTGGCCACCCAGTGCGCCAACGCGCACGCCGAACTGCTGCTGATGGCGCCGTGGATGCGCGCGGTCCAGGAGCACGTTATCGATTCGAGCCTGACGCGCATTCCCACTGTGCGCGAGCTGGCCGAATTCACGCCGGCGTTTTCGAACGCAACCGACCTGGCGCCGGACGAACGTCAGCGCCAGCTGGTGCTGGCCCAACTCGTCGCCGAAGGCAGCGCTGCAGCCCGCGTGCGCATCGCCCGCCTGAACGAACTGGCCGAACAGGCGCGCATTGGCGCGCGCATGGACATGGGTTTCCTGTATGTCGCCGACCTGAAATTGCTTGCGATCGGCTACAACGTCACCGACCGCCGCCTCGACAACAGCACCTACGATCTGCTGGCCTCGGAAGCACGCCTGGCCAGTTTTGTCGGCATCGCCCAGGGCCAGCTGCCGCAGGAACACTGGTTTGCACTCGGCCGCACGCTGTGCCTGGTGGGCGGCGAACAGCTGCTGCAATCGTGGAGCGGCTCGATGTTCGAGTACCTGATGCCGCTGCTGGTCATGCCGACCTACAGCAACACGCTGCTGGATCAGACCTACCACGCCATCATCCGCGCGCAGGCCGACTACGGCCGCAAGCGCAACGTCCCGTGGGGTATTTCCGAGTCGGGCTACAACACCATCGACGCGTCGATGAATTACCAGTACCGCGCATTCGGCGTGCCTGGCACCGGCCTGAAACGCGGTCTCGGCGACGACCTGGTCATTGCGCCGTACGCCACCATGATGGGCCTGATGGTCGAACCGGAACTGGCGACCGACAACCTGCAGCGCATGGCCGATCTGGGCTTCATGGGCCGCTACGGCTTTTACGAAGCGATCGACTACACCGCCTCGCGCCTGCCGCGCGGCCAGGATTTTGCCGTCGTCCGCTCGTTCATGGCGCACCACCAGGGCATGGGCTTCCTGTCTCTGTCGTACTTGCTGCACGAGCGCCCGATGCAGCGCCGCTTCGAGTCCGACCCGCTGTTCCAGGCCACCATGCTGGTGCTGCAGGAGCGCGTGCCGAAATCGGGCGCGTTCGAGTCGGCCAGCATTGAAACCGATGTACTGCGCTCGTCCAAAAACGACCCCGATACGCCGATGCGCATCATCACCGCGATGGCCACCGCGCATCCGGAAGTGCAGCTGCTGTCGAACGGCCGCTACAACGTCATGGTCAGCAGCGCCGGCGGCGGTTACAGCCGCTGGAAAGACCTGGCCGTGACGCGCTGGCGCGAAGACGGCACCGCCGACGACTGGGGCAACTTCTGCTACATCCGCGACATGGACAGCAATGCCTACTGGTCGACAACGTACCAGCCGACTGCCGCCAAGCCCGATTATTACGAAGCCATCTTCTCGGAAGGCCGCGCGGAATTCCGCCGCAGCGACAACGGCATCGACGCGCACACGGAAATCGTGGTGTCGCCGGAAGACGATATCGAACTGCGCCGCACCACCCTCATCAACAAATCGAACGTGGTGCGCACCATCGAGGTGACCAGCTTTGCCGAAGTGGTGATGGCGCCGGCCGCGGCCGACAACGCTCACCCGGCATTTTCCAAGCTGTTCGTGCAGACTGAAATTCTCGCCGGCCGCAATGCGATTCTGTGCACCCGCCGTCCGCGCGAAAAAGAGGAACAGGTACCGTACCTGCTGAACCTGATGACGGTGCATGGCGGCACCACGGTCGACGTCTCCTTCGAAACCAGCCGTCCAGCCTTTATCGGCCGTGGTTACAACGCCATTTCTCCTGCCGCACTGCGCAATCCAGGCCCGCTGGCCGGTGCGGACGGCTCGGTGCTCGATCCGATCGTCGCCATCCGCCGGGTGCTGCGTCTGGAACCCGATGAAGAAGTCATCCTCGATGTAGTGCTGGGCATGACCGATACCCGCGATGCAGCCGTGCACCTGATCGATAAATACCAGGACCGCCATCTGACCGACCGCGTGTTCGAACTGGCCTGGACCCACAGCCAGGTGGTGCTGCGCCAGCTGAACGCCACCGAAACCGATGCGCAGATGTACAGCCGCCTGGCGGCCAGCGTGCTGTACACAAATGCCATGCTGCGCGCAGAGCCAGCCGTTGTGGCGCGTAACAACCGCGGCCAGTCGGGCCTGTGGGCGTATGCCATTTCGGGCGATTTGCCAATTGTGCTGATGCACATCCGCGACGCCGCCAACATCGACCTGGCGCGCGAACTGGTGCAGGCGCACGCGTACTGGCGCTCGAAAGGCCTGGTCGTCGATCTGGTGATCTGGTACGAAGACATGTCCGGTTACCGCCAGGCGCTGCACGACCAGATCATGAGCCTGATCGCGTCCGGCGCCGATGCGCAGTCGATCGATCGTCCGGGCGGCGTGTTCGTGCGCGCGCTCGACCAGATTCCGCAGGAAGACCGCGTGCTGATCCAGTCGGTCGCGCGCGTCATCATCAACGACACCGGCGGCAAACTGGCCGACCAGATCCGCCGCGCCGCCAACGTCAAGACGGTGCCTTTGCCGCTGCTGGTGCCGGACCCGGAGCGCGAAAGTTTTACCCAGCGCGCGCCGTTGCCCGCACTGCCGGAGACGCTGCTCGATAACGGTACCGGCGGCTTCAGCCCGGATGGCCGCGAGTATCTGATCCGCACCAGCGCCACCACGCGCACCCCGGCGCCATGGTCGAATATTCTCGCCAGCCCGGTATTCGGCAGCGTGATTTCCGAAAGCGGCCAGGCCTACACGTGGAGCGAAAATGCCCACGAATTCCGCCTGACGCCGTGGGACAACGATCCGGTATCCGACAAGAGCGGCGAAGCGTTTTATATTCGTGACGAAGAAAGCGGCAGCTACTGGTCGCCGACTGCGTTGCCGGCACCATCCGGCGCCGACTACCTGACGCGCCACGGTTTCGGTTACAGCCAGTTCGAGCACAGCGTGTACGCCATCCACTCGACGCTGCGCACGTTTGTGGCACTCGACGCGCCGTTGAAATACGTCGTCATCAATGTGCGCAACGATTCAAGCGTCACGCGCACCTTGTCGGTCACCGGTTACGTCGAATGGGTAATGGGCGATCTGCGCGCCAAATCGGCGATGCACATCGTCACCGAACGCGATGCGGCCAGCGGCGCGCTGTTTGCCCGCAATGCCTACAACAGCGACTTCTCCAGCCGCGTGGGCTTCTTCCACGTGCATGGCAAGGAAACCGCCTACACGTGCGACCGCACCGAATTCGTCGGCCGCAACCGCAGCCTGGCCAATCCGGCAGCACTCGGCCGCACCGCCATGTCCGGCAAGACCGGCGCCACGCTCGATCCGTGCGCCGCATTGCAAATCGCCTTTACGCTGGCGCCGGGCGAATCGCGCGAGCTGGTATTTTTGCTGGGCGTCGGTGGCCGCCGCAATCAGGACACCAGCAGCATCGTCAAGCGCTACTCGGGTTCCGCTGCGGCCACCGACGCGTTCGCGCAAGTGCGCCGCTACTGGGACGAAACCCTGGGCGCCCTGAGGGTATCGACGCCGGAGCCGGCGCTCGACGTGCTGGCCAACGGCTGGCTGATGTACCAGACCATCGCGTGCCGCATGTGGGCGCGCTCCGGTTATTACCAGTCGGGCGGTGCCTACGGTTTCCGCGACCAGTTGCAGGATGCGATGGCAGCCGTGCACACGCGCCCCGAAATTTTGCGCGAGCATTTGCTGCTGTGCGCCGCGCACCAGTTCTCGGACGGCGATGTGCAGCACTGGTGGCACCCGCCATCGAACCGCGGTGTGCGCACGCGCTGCTCGGACGACTACCTGTGGCTGCCGCTGGCGGTGTACCGGTATGTCAGCACCACGGGCGACATGTCGGTACTCAGCGAAACCGCACCGTATCTGGAAGCGCGGCCGTTGAAACCGGAAGAAGAATCGTATTACGACATGCCGGGCGCGTCGCATGAAGTGGGCGACCTGTACCAGCATTGCGTCCGCGCCATCAAGCACGGTCTGCGTTTCGGTGAACACGGTCTGCCGCTGATCGGCACATGCGACTGGAACGATGGCATGGACCGCGTGGGCAACCATGGCAAGGGCGAATCGGTCTGGCTGGGCTGGTTCATGATCGAAGTGATGCAGCGTTTTGCCGAAGTGGCCGACAACTACAACGACACGCATTTTGCAGCCACGTGCCGCGAGGAAGCGGAAAAGCTGTCTGCCAACATCGAGAAGAACGCATGGGACGGCGAGTGGTACCGCCGCGCCTACTTCGACGACGGCACGCCACTGGGTTCGTCCACCAACGACGAGTGCCAGATCGATTCGATCTCGCAAAGCTGGGGCGTGCTTTCCGGCGCGGCGCCGGCCGAACGTGCTGCCAGCGCCATGGCGCATGTCGATGCGCGCCTGGTACGGCGCGACTCCGGCATCGTGCAACTGCTCGATCCACCGTTCGACGATGGCGTCCTGAACCCGGGTTACATCCGCGGCTACGTGCCGGGGGTGCGTGAAAACGGTGGCCAGTACACCCACGCTGCGATCTGGACCGCGATGGCTTTCGCCCACATGGGCAATGGCGAGCGCGCCTGGGAGCTGCTGCGGATGATCAACCCGGTCAACCACAGCACCAACCCGGCCGAGACCGCGATCTATAAAGTCGAACCGTACGTGGTGACCGCCGACGTGTACGCCGTGGCGCCGCACGTGGGCCGCGGCGGCTGGAGCTGGTACACGGGATCGGCCGGCTGGATGTACCGCCTGATGGTCGAGTCGCTGCTGGGCTTTGGCCGCCACGACGACAAGCTGGTGCTGACGCCGCAATTGCCGCAAGGCTGGCCAGGTTTCAGCATGACGTATCAGCATAACAGCGCTACCTACGCGGTGGACGTCAAGCGGTCGGAGCACGCGTTGTTGCTGGTCGACGGCCAGGTGGTCACTGGCAACGAGGTGACGATGGTCGACGATGGCAAACGCCATCAGGTCGAACTGCGGGTAGTGCAGGGCGGGTAAAGCGAGCGCCCTTATTGTTTGTCAGTAAAACAATAAGGGCGTCCGCAATGTGGGCGTAAATGCAGTTGCAATAATTGCATCATGAATACGCTCACTTTGCTGTTGGCTGTTCCCCTGCTGACCGGCGCCGCACTGCCTGACCACAGCGAATTTTCCGTATCGCTTGCCGCACCGTTTGTCGCACCGCCCTCTGGTGCGCGCACTTTCACACTGTCGTTCGACTATCCCCATCCTGTCATGCCGTTCACCGCACGCTGGCGCCTCGATCTGTCGCGCGCTGGCGTCCCGATTGCGCAGTGGCACGGGGAGGTGGCGTTGCGCGGTGCGCCCGTGGAGGTGCGCGTCGGGTGGGCCGGGGCCGCGCAGGCCGGCATCTACATGGCGCGGCTGGTGGCGGATGACGTGGTGCAGGAATGGGAGTTTCAGGTGGGTGACGCCCCGGTACCGATTGCACGGTTTGCCGCGCCCCCCGATTTGCCGTGGGACGTCTACTTCGGCAATCTGCACAGCCAGACCAACGACAGCGACGGCGGCGCCGGTCTCGCCACCTGCCATGCGGCGGCGCCGCCGCAAAGCGCGCCGTTCGGGCCGCGTGACGCGTACACGTACGCGCGCGGGCATGGCCTCGATTTTCTCCTCACCTCCGAACACAATCATTTGTTCGACGGCGCCACCGGCACGAATGCAAACGCCGACCCCGACGTGGCGCGTGCGCGCTTTCACGGCGGCTTGAGCGAAGCATTCGGTTTTACCGCAGCCCACCCCGGTTTTCTCGCCATGTACGGCCTCGAATGGGGCGTGATTGCGGGTGGCGGTCATCTGAATATTTTGAATGGCACCGAGTTGTTGGGTTGGGAGCAGGGCCGGTATGGCGACCTGGTTGCCGACACCGCGACCGCCCGCGGCGACTATGCCGGCCTGTACACGCTGATGCGCGCACGCGGCTGGATCGGCCAGTTCAACCATCCGGCCAGCAGCGGCCAGTTTGTCGTCGATGGCGTCGCGCTGGGCTTTACGCCCGATGGCGATGCTGTCATGGCACTGTGCGAAGTAGTCAACACCAACGCATTTTCAAATAACGACAGCGAAACTGAGCCCCGGCGCAGCAATTTCGAAGGCGCCTGCAACCAGGCGCTGGAAGCGGGTTACCACGTGGCGTTTTCCAGCAATCAGGACAACCACTGCGCCAACTGGGGCGCGGCCTATACCAACCGCACCGCCATCCTGCTCAAGCGCGGCCAGCCCTTTACGCGCGCGGCGTTTCTGGACGCGGTGCGCGCACGCCGCGTGTTCGCCACGATGGACAAGCGCGGACGGCTGATTTTGATGGCGAACGGCCACGTGATGGGCGAGCGCTTCAGCAACTACGGCCCGCTCAGCCTCGACGCGTATTTTTCGCATAGCGCCGGCACGCAGGCGGCCGCGTTCAAATTGCTGGAAGGCGTCCCGGGCCGCAACGGCGCAGTCACGGTGTTGAGCGAACTGGCCAGTTTCACTTTTACGCCAACGCCAGGCGCTCATTTTTATTACGCGCGCGTGACCCAGGACGACGGCAATATCCTGTGGTCGGCGCCGGTGTGGGTAACACAAACCCAATAGAATCAGGCGGCGCGGCCACCCAGCGCAATCACCGCCGCACCTGCCAGCGCGAGGCCCACGCCCACCATGTCGGTCCACGTCGGCGTGATTTTGTCGACCAGGTACAGCCAGCCGATTGCGCTGGCGATGTACACCGCGCCATACGTCGCGTAGACCCGGCCACTGGCCGCCGGGTGCAGTGTCAGCAGCCAGACGAACACGCACAGCGACAGCGCGGCCGGCACCAGCAGCCACGCCGAATGGCGGCCGTTCAGCCACAGCATCGGTAAATAGCAGCCCACCAGTTCGGCGATGGCCGTGGCAAAAAACAGGCCCAGGGTGCGTAGCAGCGATTCCGTCATCATGCGTTCTTCCGTCGATTGCGGCCCGGGATGGGACACGCTAAGATTATGCCTCCTCAAAGTGACGCCCATGCCATTCAATCTTCTTTCCCTGCTGCGCTACCTCGGTAAATGGCTGGTCCTGGCCAGCGTCGTCGCCATCCTTGCCGGTAGCGCTTCCGCGTTATTTTTGTACGCGCTGTCCTGGGTCACCCAGTGGCGCACGGCGCACCTGTGGATTGTCTGGTGCCTGCCACTGGCCGGCTTCGCCACCGGCTGGATGTATCTGCGCTACGGCAGCAGCGTGGAGGCGGGTGTCAGACTGCTGATCGATGAAATCCACGCTCCGCGCCAGACCGTTGCGCTGCGCATGGCGCCGCTGGTGCTGGGCGCCACGGTCGTCTCGCATCTGTTCGGCGCCTCGGTCGGACGCGAAGGAACCGCCGTACAAATGGGCGGTGCACTGGCCGACCAGCTGACCGGCGCCTTGCGCCTGACGCAGGACGACCGGCGCCTGCTGATCCTGGCCGGCATCAGCGCCGGCTTTGCATCGGTGTTCGGCACGCCTTTCGCCGGCGCGGTGTTCGGGCTCGAGGTGCTGGCGCTGGCACGCATGCGCGCCTTCAACTGGCCCGCCGCGCTGTTCCCGTGCCTGGTCGCGGCGTATCTGGCCGATCGGGTCGGCCTGTGGTGGGGCGTTCAGCACACCCACTACCTGCTCGCCGGCGTGGCCGCCATCACGCCGGCCACGCTGTTGGCCACACTTGCCGCCGGCATCCTGTTTGGTTTTGCGGCGATGATATTTACGCGCGCTACCCACGGCGTGGCAGCGCTGATGAAACGCCGGATTGCGTATATGCCGCTACGCCCTTTTGCCGGCGGTTGCATCGTCGCGCTGGCGGTCTGGCTGCTTGCCAGCGACCGCTACATCGGCCTTGGCATTCCCGTCATCGTCGAAGCGTTCGTCCATCCGCTGCCTATTCTGGATGCGCTTGCCAAAACCGCCTTCACCGTGCTGTCGCTGGGCGCCGGTTTCAAGGGCGGCGAAGTGACACCGCTGTTTTTTATCGGCGCCACGCTTGGCAACGCGCTCGCGCCATTGCTGCACCTGCCGTTCGCCATGCTCGCCGCCCTCGGCTTCGTCGCGGTGTTTGCCGGCGCCGCCAAAACGCCGCTGGTGTCGACCATCATGGCAATCGAACTGTTCGGCCCGGCCATCGCCCCGTATGCAGCGCTGGCCTGTTTTATCAGTTACTGGTGCTCCGGCCGCGCTGGCATCTACCGTCCGCATGCCTAGTGTCGATATTCTTTACACTACACTGATATCCACACCGCACCAAATGATATTTTATATATAAAACAATACCTTATGTCTGTGGCATGTTCCTTGCGTAGTTTTACTACTCAAATAAATCATAAAAGGGACATGCATGAACTTCTTCAAATCCTCGATCCTTGCCGCACTCGTGCTGGCTGGCAGCGTGTCGGCCGCAGTCATCGATTTCGAGCATCCTGACGCCTACGGCATCCCCGGTGGCACCAACTACGACAACAATCCAGTCAACACGCAGGGCTTCAGTTTCAGCAACAACACCTACGTCGTCGATGTCACAACAGGCGTCAACAGTGGCGAAGGACCGGCCTACAGCGGCAGCTTCGTCGGTCTGAACGACCGCGGTGGCGCGATCGAAATGACCGCCACCGATGGCAGCCTGTTCGCGCTGCAGAATTTCTGGATTCACGGCTTTTTCGGCGATTCCGATGGCAGCGTGATGGGCTATCTGAACGGCGTCCTGGTCGGCACCGTGGGCCTGTCGACGGGCGCCGACTGGCAAAATATCGTCGCCAATTTCACCCAGGTCGACCGCATCGTCATCGACGCTGCCGGCAATTTCATGGTTGACGATATCGACGCCTCCATCAGCGCCAGCGATGTGCCCGAGCCAGCC
>JALYUM010000059.1 GCA_030853745.1 Pseudomonadota bacterium
TAGATGCGGGCGAACGTGCTTTCCGGGATCACGGCCTTGACTTCATGCAGGCGGCCATCGGCGCCGTACATTTTGCCGCCGGCGCGGATCATGGCGGGCATCGACGCATCGACGATCACGTCGTTCGGCGAATGGAAGTTGGTGATGCCCTTGGCCGAATCGACCATGGCCAGCGCCGGACGGTGTTCCTGGCACGCGTGGATGTCACGGATGATTTCGTCGCGCTGCGATACCGGCAGCGTGTCGATCTTGTTGTACAGGTCGGCCATGCCGTTGTTGACGTTCACGCCGAGGCTGTCGAACGTCGCGCCGTGCTTTTCGAACGCTTCCTTGTAGAACATGCGCACGCAGTGACCGAACACGATCGGGTGCGACACTTTCATCATGGTTGCCTTGACGTGCAACGAGAACATGACACCGGTTTCTTTCGCGTCTTCGATCTGCTCTTCGTAGAACTTCAGCAGCGCTTTGCGGCTCATGAACATCGAGTCGATGATCTCGCCATCAAGCAGCGCGACCTTGGCCTTCAGCACCGTGGTGGTGCCATCATTGCCGATCAGTTCCATCTTGACGTCGCGCGCGCCGGCAACCGTCAGCGATTTTTCGCCGTGATAGAAATCGCCTTCGGTCATGTGCGACACGTGGGTGCGCGATGCTGCCGACCATTTTGCCATCGAGTGCGGGTTCTTGCGGGCGTATTCCTTGACGGCGCGCGGCGCGCGGCGATCGGAGTTACCTTCACGCAGGACCGGGTTCACCGCCGAACCGATGCACTTGCCGTAGCGGGCTTTCAATGCTTTCTGTTCGTCGGTTTTTGCGTCGGCCGGATAATCGGGTATCGGGTAGCCCTTTTCCTGCAGTTCCTTGATGGCCGCTTCCAGCTGCGACACGGATGCCGAGATGTTCGGCAGCTTGATGATGTTCGTTTCCGGCTGCAGCGTGCGCTTGCCCAGTTCAACCAGCGCATCCGGCACCTGCTGCTCAGGCGTCAGGAGTTCAGGGAAGGCAGCCAGGATACGGGCTGCTACCGAAATGTCGCTTGGCTGGACGTGCACGCCGGCGGCCTTGGCAAAGGCGCTGACCACTGGCAAAAAGGCGTGGGTCGCCAACAGTGGCGCCTCGTCGGTCAAGGTGTAGATGATGGTCTGATCACTGCTCATGCGCTTTTTCCTCGGTGTTCGCGAACGTTGTCGCAATAAGTGAAACTGCAGGTGAAACTGAAAAGTTCACGGGTCAAGCATTATCCCACGCAGCACCGCTGCGGGCGCCGTGACTAGCGAAAAAACCCGCCGGATCGATGATCGGGCGGGTTTGTTCAAGCAAAAAACATTGCCTGCGTGGCCGGGGCCACGCGCACGATCGTCAATTAAGCCGACAGCGCCTTCAGGGCAGCAGCCAGACGGCTCTTGTGACGTGCAGCTTTGTTCTTGTGAATGATTTTCTTGTCAGCGATGCTGTCGATTTTCGAGACCGAAGTCTGGAAAATCAGGGTAGCAGCAGCTTTGTCGCCAGCCTGGATGGCTTTACGGACAGCCTTGATGGCGGTACGCAGGGTCGAGCGCTGCGACGAATTTTGAGCGTTTTGCTTTACTGCTTGACGAGCGCGTTTGCGCGCTTGTGCGGTATTTGCCATGGAATTTCCTAGTTCGGGTCAAGTTGCGTTTGCAAACATTCGTGTCTGTCAAACCGGCTTATTCATTATCCGAAGAAGCTTGTTGTCAAACCAGTGCCTGCCAAACATTAGTGTCTGCGTAACAGAATTCTGTACAGCCCAGGATTATAGCCGACGATCCTCTCCCAAGCAATTCCTAATTTATTCCCCGCGCAGGCGGGGATCCATGCCACCAAAAATGAAGAGGAGAACTTTGCTCAACAGTGCTATGGATCCCCGCCTCCGCGGGGACTATAATCCGGCCCCATGAACCTGCTCAGAACCGTCGCCGCCATCTCCAGCATGACCATGCTGTCCCGCATCACCGGCCTGCTGCGCGAAAGCCTGTTTGCGCGCGCCTTCGGTGCCTCGGCCTACACCGATGCGTTCATCATCGCGTACCGCATCCCGAACTTGCTGCGCCGCCTGTTTGCCGAGGGCGCTTTTTCGCAGGCGTTCGTGCCGATCCTGGCCGAGTATAAAACCCAGCACGGCGATCAGGCCACCAAGACGCTGGTCGACCATGTCGCCAACTCGCTGATGTGGGCGACCTTGCTGGTGACCATCATCGGCATCCTCGGCAGCGGCGGCTTGTTGATGCTGATCGCCAGCGGCCTCGCGCCGGAAGCGTTCAACGATGCGGTATTGATGACGCGGATTATGTTCCCCTACATTATCTGCATGTCGTTTGCGGCGCTGGCCGGCGGCATCCTGAATACGTGGCGCGAGTTCAAGATTCCCGCGTTTGCGCCCGTCCTGCTGAACATTTCGCAGATCCTGGCGGCACTATTCCTGGTGAAGTATTTTGCGCAACCGGTGTACGCGATGGTGGTGGGCGTGTGCGTCGGCGGCATTTTGCAGGTGGCCATCCAGGTGCCGGCGTTGATGAAAATCGGCATGCTGCCGAAGCTGTCGATCAACCCTTTCGCAGGCCTACACGATCCTGGCGTGCGGCGCATGCTGAAACGCATGGGCCCGGCCGTGTTTGCCGTCGCCGCAGCCCAGATCAGCCTGCTGATCAATACCACCATTGCCGCGGGCCTCGTGGCCGGCAGCGTGTCGGCGCTGCAGTACGCCGACCGCCTGATGGAGTTCCCCATTGGCCTGCTGGGCGTGGCGCTGGGCACGGTGCTGCTGCCGAGCCTGTCGAAAGCCAATGCCGAAGGCGACGCCACCGAATATTCGTCCCTGCTCGACTGGGGCCTGCGCCTGACGTTTCTGCTGGCGATGCCGGCCGCCGTGGGGATGGCAGTGCTGGCAGAACCACTGATTGCAACGTTGTTCAACTATGGCAAATTCACCGCCGCTGCCGTACACGCCTCGACGCTGCCGCTGACGGCCTACGCGGCCGGTTTGCTGGGAATCATCCTGGTGAAAACGCTGGCGCCGGCATTTTATGCCGCGCAAAACGTCAAGATGCCGGTGCGCATCGCGATGATCGTGATTGTCGCCACGCAGTTGCTCAATCTCGTATTTGTTCCTTACCTTGGCGTAACCGGCCTGGCGCTGTCGATCGGCACCGGCGCCTGCCTGAACGCGCTGCTGCTGTTCATCGGCCTGCGCAAGCGCGGCATTTACACCGCACAGCCAGGCTGGGGCCTGTTTTTCCTGAAGCTGGTGATCGCGTCGTGCGCACTCGGTGCGGTGGCGTGGTTCGCCAAAGATCATTTCAACTGGACGATGGCGCACCAGGCCTGGCTGCGCGCTGGCGTCCTGTTCGCCATCATCACCGTCAGTGCCCTCGTCTACTTCGCGCTGCTGTTCGCACTGGGTTTTCGCTTCGGCGACTTCAAGCGCCGCAGCAACTAGGGTTGCTCGGGTGGCTCGGCCGGCTCAGGTGATGCTGGCTCAGGCGCTGGTTCAGGTGCCGGCGGCGGTTCCGGTGCGGCAGGTGCCGGTGGCGGGATCGTCTCCGGCAGCGGCACGGGCGTCGTCACCGGCGCTGTCACTGGTGCGTTGACAGGCAGCGTCAGCGGCGGCTTGCCGGTCATCTCGGTCGCGCGTTCCAGGGCGCCCTGGCCGTTGGCGGTAAATTTCCATTCGGCGTAGTGCTGCTTGTTTTCGAAGTTCTGAAAACGCTCGTCGAAATTGGCCAGTTTCAACGGCTGCGCCTGCGACAGGCTGTAGATGCCGACGATGCCCACTTTGTCGCCGATATACGTGATGCCCCACTCCGCCTTGCCCGAGATCGGGTCGATAAACACCTTGCGCAGATGGCGCCGGATGGTGGGAAAGCGCGGGTCCTTCAACAAGTCCTGCAACGTGGGCGGTTGCGACGGTTTGCCCTGCGGCGTGGCCGCTGCGTAACTGTCGAGCGCGGCACTGAAGGCGGCGCCGGTTTCCAGCAATTCTTGTTCGGCAGCGGCGCGCGCCATCAACGCCTCGACCTTCAACGCTGCCGCACCCACCAGGCCGATGATGGCCAGCAAAATCACCAGGCTCAGGTAGGTAAAGCCTTGCTGGCGCGTTTTCACCATTACCACTCGGCGTAGGGCTTGCCGGTGCGATCATTGCCGGGCGCGCCGCTGCGGATCGAATAGATACTGCCCTTGGTGGTGTCTTCCGGCGGCACCAGGATCCACGTGGCGTTGCTGTCGGCAACCGGATCGATCGGCAGCGCGCGCAGGTATTTCTTTTCCACCAGTTGCTCGAGCGAGTCGGGATAGCGGCCGGTGTCGGCATAGAACTGGTCGATGACGGCGCGGGTGTTGCGCAGGTTATCGAGCAGGATGGTGTCTTTTGCGCTGTCGATGCTGGGGAAGAAACGCGGGACGGCCAGCGTCAGCAGCAATGCGACGATGGCGAGCACGACCAGGAGTTCGATCAACGTGAAGCCGCGGAACTTTGCGCGCTCAGCATGGGTCCCCGCCTGCGCGGGGATGACGTGGTGGGGGTGGTGGGTTACCATTTGCTGTAGGGAATGCCGTTCAGGCCGGTTTTCGGGGACGTGGAGTAGACATCGTAGACGTCGTCGCCTTCGCGTGGTTCGATCGCTTCGCTGGCGTAGCTGCGCTTGCCCCACGTCTTGGCGTCTTCCAGGTCGGCGCTGTTATTGAAAGGGTCGCGCGGCAAGCGCCGCATGAAAAAGATCTTCGCCTTTTTCGGACTGCGCGCATCGACTGCGCCGTCGACCAGCAATTCCAGCCGGGCCGGATAACCGGTGGTCCCCAGCGTCTTGGCGATGCGTCCTTCGTCGCTGGCCTTTTTATACGCGTCGATGGCCGTGCGGATCTCACGCAGCGAGCGCCGCAGCTCCTGCTCGTGGCGGCGCTGCATCGTCACCTCGAACACCGGCACCACCATCGTCCCCAGCAAGGCCAGGATGGCCAGCGTCACCAGCAGTTCGATCAGCGTAAAACCGCGCGACTTCATGGCTGGGTGGTCGGTACCGGCGGTACGCCAGACGGCGCCGGGATCGGCGTCACTTGCAGCTGGACTGGCTGGCCCGGCTGATTCGGCTGATTCGGCTGATTTGGCTGATTTGGCTGCGTATCGGTATTCGCCGGCACGTTCGGCAACGGCGTCTGCGCCGGCGCTGGATTGACGACCACCGGTGGCGTCACCGCTGCACGCACGACGCCCCCGCCCGGCTGGTAAGGACGCGCCGGGCCGACTGTGCCGGTCTGGCCGGTGGCGCCGGGCAGCACGGCTGCGGGCCGCGCGGTGAGGTCGGGACGGCGGCGGAAACTGGCCTCGGTGCCGGCGCCGAATTCCGACGCTGCAGCAGTCGGGCGCTGCAGATTGCGAATCAGGTGCGGTGTGATCGACAGCACGATTTCGGTGCGGTCGTTCTGGTTGCGGCCGGCGCCAAACAGGCGGCCGATAATCGGCAACTCGCCCAGGCCCGGAATCTTGCTGCCGGACGCGCGCTCTTCGTTGTTGATCAGGCCGGCCAGCACCTGATTTTCGCCATCTTTCAGCTGCAGCATTGTCGACGCCGAACGCGTGCCGATGCGGTATGCCACGGTGCCGTTCTTGCTGGTGATGGTGTCGATCAGGTTCGACACTTCCATCGAAATCCGGATCGCCACCTCGTTGTTCAGCGAGATGGTCGGCTCTACATTCAGCGTCAGGCCGACGTCAAGGTAATTGATCGACTCGGTCGAAAACCCGCCCACGCCGGACGAGATGGTTGACGTGATGTTTGGCACCTTGTCGCCGATAACGACCTTGGCTTTTTCCTTGTTGCGCACGCGGATGCGCGGGTGCGCCAGCGTGTTGGTGTCGCCATCGGTCTTGTTCGCCGTGATGCTGGCCGCAACGCCGCCAACACCAATGCTGTCGGCATTCAGGCCCTTGATCTGGTTGATCGTCAGGGCGCCGCCGCTGACCGTGGACAGTGGCGTGAACGACAGCGTGGTCGGCCAGGCAATCCCCAGATCCATCGCGCGCGTGCGGGTAATTTCCAGCACCTCGACGTCGAGCATGACTTCGGCTTCCGGCACATCCTGCACGGCAATCAGTTGGCCCGCCAGCTTGATGGCTTCCGGGCTGTCGCGCACGATCACCAGGTTCAGCTTTTCATCGACGACGACATCGCGCGTTTTCAGAATGGTCTTCAAGGTGTTGCCGATTGCCTTGGCGTCGGCATTCGCCAGAAAGAAGGTTTTCACCGTCATTTCCTGGTATTCCTTCAGCTTGGCGGCCACGTTCGGATAAATCAAAATGGTGTTGCCATCCATGACCTGACGCTCGAGCTGGTTGGTCATCAGCAGGAAATACACCGCCGACTCCACCGTGCTGTTCTTCAGGAAAATCGACGTGCGCTGGTCGGTTTTGACATCCTTGTCGAACACGAAGTTCAGCCCTGAATGGCGCGCGATGACCTCGAAAATCTGTTTTAAAGGCGCATCGCGAAATTCCAGGCTGATGGGCGCGCGGAAGGCCGCGTTCAACGCGGTTTCTGCCAGCGGCGGCGCGCTCTTTTCCATCACCTGATTGAGCAGCAGGCGCGCATCTTCATGGCTCGGGCGCTCGGTCAGGATAGCGTTCAGACGTGCCTTGGCCGTGTCGTAATCCTTTTTATCTGTCGCTACGGCCGCCTCGGCCAACCAGCCGGCCTGGCGCCGGTCGGCGTCGATATTGCGCATGCCGATGCGTGCGCGCTCATTAGCCGGATCGATCGAAAGTACGCGGATGAAATTTTCCTGCGCCTGCGCCGGCTTGCCATCGGCCAGGTCGCGGTCCGCCTGCAGCAGCAGGCGGTTGGCGTTGTTGTCGCGCGTGTTCAGATAGGCCGCCTTGTACGCGGCATTGCCCGGCGCTTCGTTGACGGCCTGCTGGAATTTCACCAGGCTCTGCTCGACCTCGTTGCGGGACAGCAGATCGGTGCCTTCGCGGTACGCCGCCTGCCCGGCGCAGCCAGACAGCGCGGCTGCCACCAGGGTCGCCATTGCGAGGCGCTTCGGAAAACGTGCCATCAGTCGAATACTCCAATATTGAGCTGCTGAACCTGGTTCAGCGGCAGGTAAGTCAGGGTGAGCATGGGCGGGACGATCTTGTCGACCCGGTAGGTGCCATCGATCGTGGTTTTTTCGCGCACCAGATACACCTGGTCGCCGCGCGCCAGGTACACCTCGTACACGCCGGCGCCCACCGATTTCCCGATCAGCGTGAACGGCAGCGGCGGCGCCGTTGGCGGAGGCGGCGGCGGCGGCGGCACCACGATCGTCGATTCTTTGGTCGGCGGCGGTGGCGGCGGGTTCCAATTCTGGCTGCCGAACAGCGCATCGCCGCCCTTCGCATCGCCCATCAATTCGTCGCGCGGCAGCAGCCGCAGGATAGCGGGTTCGACGACGGTTTTGACGGCTGCCGGCACACTGGCAACAGCCCGTGGCGCAGCCGCGCGTTCTACCGGTTCAGCGACGCCGGAGTCAGGCGTCTTGTCGCCAAACAGCACCAGCCCGGCCGCGATCACCAACGCTGCGCCCATCGCAATGTGCAGAGGTTTCATCGTGCGCCCTCCTCTGCCAAAGGGTCAGCCAACGGGTCGGCTAAATACAGCGTAAACCGCACGCGCGCATCGACCCCGGCGGCTTGAATATCGTCGCGCCGGAATCCGATATCGTCGAGCGCGGCAAACGGAATGGCGCGCAGCGACAGCAATGCAAATTGCCAGATGGCGGCGTAACTGCCTTTCACCGGCAACGTCACCTGGTACGTGTGCAGCTTGCCGTTCTGGTCGTACGCCGCCTTGTATTCACCCTGGCGCAGCACCAGGCCGGTCTTGGCGGCGATGTCGAACAGGGTCTTGACCTGCTGCCCTGAAGTTTGTCGCTCTCCCAGCGACGCGTAGAACAGCGCCAGATTCTGGTTGGCGCTCGCTTCCGGCGAGACGACAGCCACCGGCGCAGGCGCGGCGGCCTGCACCAGTGCAGCGACCTGGCGCGCAGCCTGATGGTCGCCCGCGGGGATTGCCCACAACAGCACTACCAGCGCCACCACGCCCACGATCAGCGCGGTACCCGCCACCGGACCGACCGACCGGCCGGCCAGGCGCATGCGTAACCACCATGCGGACAGGTTCATGGCTGGCCCGCCCATTGTGCTTCGACCTGGAACCGGATCGGTTTGTTCGGGTCGACGTCATTGGTTTCATGGTGCGTCAAGGCCACCGCCGTGAACCACTTTTGCTGCTGCAGTTTCTCGATGTAGTCGATCATTTCGTCGCTGGTACGTACTTCGGCGGTAATGCGCACGGTGCGTTTGCGGGCGTCCGGCTCCAGCGCCAGCAGCGCCACCGTGGCCGGCGTGGCGTCCCCCAGGCTCTGTTGTAAATCGTGCCATGGCAAATTCAGTTGCAGTATCGCGGCGTTGACAGCCGCTGCCTGCGCCGCACTGACGGACAGTTTCGCCTGCACCGGCGCGGCCGCCACCGGCACGGCGTGATGCTGCACCACGCGCGCGATCTGTTCGGCGTCGAGACGGCGCTGCTCGGCCAGGCGCCAGGCCTGCCCCGCAGCCAGGCCGGCCAGCACCAGCGCGATGACGGCCAGTGCGAACGCCGGGCGCGACGTATGGAATAAAGTGCGCGCCAGCGACGGTGGCGCAAAGTCGATCCGGAGTGGCTTCATCTTCATCAGGCACGGCTCCCGCTGCAGGCCAGGCGCACCGGCGCCGACCAGCCTTCGCCATGGCGGCCCGCATCGAACATCACGCACGTCAATCCGCCCTGCGTTTGCCAGGTCGACGGCGCGTCGCCACACAGTTGCAAGCGCTCGGGCGCTGGCAGATCCAGGCGCAGCGCTTCCCGCGCGATGTGGCGCGCCAGCCAGTCGCCGTCCGCGCCGGGCGGCACGGCCACTACCCGCACCGCGCCGAGATGACCGGCCACGGCCTGCACACCCAGCGTCAGCACGCCGGCCTGCAGCACGCCAAACCACGCATCGGGCGCCAGTTTCGCGCGCACGCCGTTAAACGCGGCCACGAACTGCGGCGTCACTTCGACCAGGTGCATCCTGTATTCGAGACAGATTTCTTCCAGCAGCGCCAGCAGGGCCGATGGCAGGCCGGCGGCTAAAAATGGCCGTTTGACGCTCCAGTCGGCGCCGATGCGCCAGCCGACTGGCGCCGTGCCGAACAAAGCCTGAAAACGCAGGGCCGCCGCACCTTCCAGATCGGCCATGCGCGCGCTGCCTTCGGGCGGGCTCACTTGCCACAGGCGCGCCAGTTCATCGCTGACGACGACGGTCAATGCGCGCCCGGCTACGTCGGCATCTCCCAGCATGGCGCGTAGCGCAACCGCCAGGTGATCCAGCCCGCTCGAACCGAGCGACGCTTCGGCCACCACCTGCACCGGCGCGCGCGACCAGCGCCGCGCGTCGACCAGCGCGATGGCATCGGTGCCAAGACCCAGGCGCAGGGATTTTGTAAAACCTTTAAGCATGGAGCGTCACCCGCTTGATTTCTTCGATCGTGGTGGCGCCGCGTTTCACCAGTTCCAGCGCGGCCAGGCGCAGGCTGCGCGTGCCGTTGGCATAGGCGGCAGCCTTGATCTGGCGGATCGGCTGCTTGTCGACGATCAGCTCGCGGATCTCGTCGTTCAAGGTCAGAATTTCAGCGATTGAGCGGCGCCCTTTGTAGCCGGTGCCGCGGCAATCGCCGCACCCGGCCCCGCGCATGAACACGTAGTCGTGCACGGCAGCGCGCTCGAGGCGGGCCGACGCCAGCTCGGCGTCGGCGGGGTCGTACTGCACCGCGCAGCGCGGGCAATTCATGCGGATCAAACGCTGCGCCCAGATGCCGTTCAGCGCCGACACGAACGCATACGGATCGATGCCCATGTGCGTAAAACGGCCGAATACATCGAACACATTATTCGCGTGAACGGTGGTCAGCACCAGGTGACCTGTCAGCGCCGACTGCACGGCAATTTCGGCAGTTTCGCGGTCGCGGATTTCGCCGACCATGATTTTATCGGGGTCGTGACGCAGGATCGAGCGCAGGCCCTTGGCAAACGTCAGGCCCTTTTTCTCGTTCACCGGAATTTGCAAAATGCCGGGCAGCTGATACTCCACCGGGTCTTCGATGGTGATGATTTTTTCGCGGCCGTTGTGAATTTCCGTCAGCGCTGCATACAAGGTCGTGGTCTTGCCGGAGCCGGTGGGTCCGGTCACCAGCAACATGCCGTACGCTTCCTGCGCGAGCGCGCGCAAGGTGACCAGCGATGGCGCATCAAAACCCAGCGCTTCGAGCGACAGCGAACCGTATGCCTCGATCATGGCGCGCTTGTCGAGGATTCGGATGACCGCGTCTTCGCCGTGAATGCTTGGCATGATCGACACGCGCAGGTCGATGTCGCGGCCATTCGCTTCGACGCGGAAGCTGCCATCTTGCGGAATGCGCCGTTCGGCGATATCAAGTTCGGCCAGCACTTTTATCCGCGAGACGATGTGCTCGGCCAGCTCGATGCCGCCCACCGTGGTGGCATGATCGAGCACGCCATCGACGCGGTATTTGACGGCCAGGCCGCCCGCGGTGCTTTCCAGGTGGATGTCGGACGCGCCAGCCTTCAAAGCATCGTACAGCGTGGAGTTGACCAGTTTTACGGCCGGGCTGGCAGCTTCCGACACCGACGCAAACGACAGCACGGCCGCCGTTTTGCCATCGCGCCGCGTGTCGGTGACGCCCGGCGCCAGCGTATCGGTGGCGCGCGCCGATTCCTCGTGCTTCGACAGGTACGCCTGGATATCCGATTGCAGCGCGAGGCACAGATGCAGCGGCGCGCTGGCGGTGGCGTTGGCCTTCGCGGACAACCACGTCTGCAGATCGACGTCGAACGGATCGGCAATCACGCCGGTGATGCGGTCGTCGGGGCCGCGCAGCAGCACGCAATAACGCGACAACGCCTGCGCCAGCGGCAGCAGATCAAAGGCAGGCAGTTGCGCGAACATGTCGGCGGTTTCCATGACGTCCAGGCCGAACGGTGCTGCCAGGCCCACCAGCAGGTCGCGCGGATCCAGTCCGGACAGCGCTTCCAGTTCAGTGACCAGGGCGCGCTGGGACAGGCGGCTCTGGGCGCGTGCGCGCGCCAGCAGCGAGGCGTCGACAACGGTATTTATGACATGTCTCCAGCAAGGTCGAAAATTGGCATGTACAGCAAGACCACGATGGCGCCGACCACCAGGCCGATCGCGGCCATCAGCAACGGCTCGAAGGTTTTGGTGAACCGGTCGATCCAGCGGCTGATTTCGCCATCGTAAAACGCGGCCGACTGCGTCAGCATCGGGCCCATGTCGCCGGTACGCTCACCCACGCGCAGCATGCGCAGCGAGATGGGTGTCGTCAAAGCATTGGCTTCGAACGCGTCCGACAACGGCTGGCCCGCTTCAATGGCGCCCCGCGCCGCGGCCAGGTTCGAACGCACACCGGGCGATACCATGCCCTGCACGGTTTCAATGGCGTTGACGATCGTGATGCCGCCTTCGCTGAGCATGCCCAGCGTCAGGTACAAGCGCGACAACTCGTAGATCCGCACCCGCTCACCGATGGCCGGCACTTTTGCCAGCAGCCGCGCGATCCCGCCGCTGCGCAGCAAATGGCGGATGCCGAAAAATCCGCCGGACAGCACCGCCGCAATCGACAGGCCCAGTGTCAGGCTGTGGGCGCCGGCGAACTGGCCCCAGGTCAGCATCATCTGCGACATCCACGGCAGGTTGCGCCCGGCACCCTGGTACACCTCGGCAAAGCGCGGCACCACGTAGGAAATAAGGAACAGCGAGACGCCACCGCCGACCAGCAGCAGGATCGACGGATAAATGGCGGCGCTGGTCAGCTTGGCACGCACCACATCGATGCGCTGCTGGTAATCGATGAAGCGGGACAGCGCACGCGGCAAATCGCTGGTGCCCTCGGCCGCGCGCACGATACCTATATAGAGAGGCGGAAACAAACCGGCCTGCTCGGCCAGCACGCTGGAAAAACGCTTGCCTTCGCGCAGGCCGCCAAGCAGGCGCTCGAGCACACCGCGGGTGCCGGGATTGGCTTCCTTTTCCAGCAACGCTTCCAGACTTTCGACGATGCCGAGCCCGGCGTTGAGCAGCGCCAATAATTCCTGGCTGAACAATACCAGCGACAGCTTGCCGCCGCGCGCGGCGCCACCCGCGCGCGCGGGCGCGACTGCACTGACAAACAGGCCACGCGCTTCCACCTGGCGACGCGCATCGAGCGCATCGTTGGCATCGATCACCATGGTGGTAATCGACAAATCGGCAGCGAGGGTACGGACGGCAAACTGCATGGCGAATACGGGAAGTTAAGCGTTATTGCGAGCTGATGTCGGCGTTTTCGCCGGTGCCGCCTGGTTGACCATCCTTGCCGGTCGAGACAATTTCATACTCGCCTTTGGTGCCAGGTGCGCGATACACGTACGGGTGTCCCCACGGGTCCGGCGGGATGCCTTTTTTCAGGTAAGGACCATTCCATTTCGCCGTCGCGGTGGCGGGCGCCGCCATCAATGCGGCGAGGCCTTCTTCGGTCGTCGGATAGCGACCCACGTCAAGCCGGAAGGTGTCGAGCGATTTTTCGAACGAGTCGATCTGCGCCTTTGCAATCGTCACTTCCGATTTGCCAAGCTGCGCAAAATATTTCGGACCGACGTAGGCCGCCAGCAGGCCGATGATCACGATCACCACCAGCAATTCCAGCAAGGTAAAACCGGCCTGATGGCGGCGCATGGAGGCCGTCGGCTTGATGCCTGCGGATCGCTCCGCGTGGACTGGATTCATCAGAAACAACTCCTCGTAGCAATTCTATGATCTGTACAACAACTAAATTACCCGACGTACATCAAAGCAAAGCACGTTTTTGGCGTGCAAGGCTACCATGCCCATCAGCGCAGCGACAACTTTTCTTTGTGCAAACTTTATACCCTAATTGCATTTTATTTTACCATTTAGCAATAACAAATCTCTCTATAAAAGCTTTGATGAGAATTTTTTAACGGTGTCGCAAAATTTACACAATGATTTTCCGCAGATTAAAGCATTGTTTCAATAGGGTAAATCGAATTTTATACTGAAAACAATTTGCAAAACAAAATTTTCCACGTTGAAATTATTTACACTTTAGTTATTGCCGCAGCTATATTTATATGCAACTTGCTTACAAGCAGGTCAAGAAACGGCGCCTTGGCGACCATGCACAACATATAACTAAAAGGTTCAGCACCATGATTCGGAAATCCGCTTTCGCAGCAAATCTGGCAAAACTGTTTGGCACCGCAGCCGTTGCGGCAACCTTGTGCGTGGCACCCGCCCACGCCGGCGTATCCGGCGTGCTCAATTTCGAGGGCTATGCCGACAATATCGTGTCGGATGGCAGCCCCGTCGTATTAGGCAAGTACCTCCTTGAAACCACCGGCGGCGGTTTCGGCCTGATCGGTAACACTGCCGACACCTGTACCAGCGACTTTGCTTGCCCTGCCAACAACGCCACCACGTACTACGCCTCGCTGGCCGACGATTACAGCTTCATCACCATGGTGGACAAATCGGCCTTCAAACTCGGCGCCATCGACGCCAGCTTCATCGGCTTCAATGGCCTGACCTACCCAAGCAACGTCGCCGGCTTGCTGCAGGTGACCGCCTTCAACACCTTCGGCCAGGTTGCCGAAGTCTTCCTGAATCTGGCTGGCCCGGTCAACGGCGCTTTCAACTTTGCTACCTACGACCTGTCTGCGTTGAATGGCGTCAGTGGCTACAACACCATCCGCATAGCGTCGTATGCGTGCGTGGTCGGCAGCACCTCGTGCAACCGCAGCAGCAACCAGGCCCAGTTCGCCCTCGACAACGTGGCCTTCGTGCCTGAACCAGGCTCGTTCGCACTGATGGGCCTTGGCCTGTTCGGCATCGGCGCTGTCGCCCGCCGCCGCAAAGCTGCCGCTGCCGCTGCTGCCGTCTAAAAAATAACGAAACCAAGAGACCACCACATGAAATTCCAAGTTCGCCCTATCGCCATTGCCGCCGCCATCCTGCTGTCCGGCGCTGCCGGCCTGACCCAGGCACAAGAAGTCCGCCGCGCCTACATCGTGCAACTGCAGGCAGAACCTGCCGCTACTTACAAAGGCGACGTCGCCGGCCTGACTGCTACCCAGCCAGCCCCTGGCGCCGCTTTCGACTACCACTCGGCCCCTGTGCAGGACTATGTGCAATACCTCGGCGCCAAAAAGAGCGAAGTGCTGGCCACGATTGCCGGCGCCACCGTCATCGCCGACTACGACGTCGTCCTGAACGGCTTCACCGCCATGCTGACCGACGCCGAAGTGCTGTCGCTGAAAGCCAACGCCGCCGTTGCCGACGTGCAGGCCGACCAGGCCCGTCAATTTGACACCGTCACCACCAGCAACTTCCTGGGCCTGTCGAAAGCCGGCGGCCTGTGGTCGCAATATGCCGGCGGCTCGCTCGTCAAGGGTGAAGACATGGTCGTCGGCATCGTCGACGGCGGTATCTGGCCAGAAAATCCAGCATTCGCCGACCGTGTCGATGCGGACGGCAAGCCAACCTTCGACCCCACCGGCTCGCTCGCCTACACCAGCGCCCCGGTGACCTTCAAAGGCACCTGCGTCTCCGGCCAGGGTTTCGATCCTGCCAAACATTGCAACAACAAACTGATCGGCGCGCAATTTTTTAACGCCGGCTTCCTCGCCGGCAACCGCGTGCTGAACTGGAGTGACTATGTGTCGCCGCGCGATTCGAACATCGGCACCAATACCGTCGCAGGTGTCGTCAGCACCGGCCATGGCGGCCACGGCGACCATACCGCGTCGACCGCAGCGGGCAACGCCAACAACCCTGTCACCATGGGCGGCGCCTTCATGGGCACGGCCAGCGGCATGGCCCCACGTGCCCGTGTTTCAGCCTACAAAATTTGCTGGACCTACAACGACACCACTGCCACCGACGGCACCAACGCCACCAACAGCTGCTTCAACTCGGACGCTGTTTCGGCGATCGATGCGGCAGTCAAGGACGGCGTGAACGTCATCAACTACTCGATCAGCGGCTCGCAGACCGCCTCGAACGATGCCGTCGAACTGGCGTTCTACCGCGCATCGCTGGCCAATGTGTTCGTGGCAGCTTCGGCCGGTAACTCGGGCCCGGCCAACGCAGTCGCCCACATCAGTCCATGGCTGACGACGGTGGCTGCATCGACGCACGACCGTTTCTACGTTGCCGATGTCACCCTCAAAACCGGCGTCAAATACACCGGTGCATCGACCAACTCGAAAGCGCTGCCGAATACACCAATGATCCGCGCGGAAGACGCCGGCATGGGCGGCGGCAACGCCAGCCTGTGCTACAGCGCCGGCGCAGCAGCCCCGCAAGTGCTGCTCGATCCTGCCAAGGTTGCCGGTAAAATTGTCGTCTGCACACGCGGCACCAATGCCCGTACCGACAAGAGCCTGGCCGTGCTGAACGCAGGCGGCGCGGGCATGATCCTGGCCGACAATGGGGCGGGCCTGGTGTCCGAAGTGCATTCGGTGCCAACCGTTCACGTCAGCCAGGCCGACGGCACCGCCATCAAGGCTTATGCTCAGACAGCCGATGCCCAGGCGGCCATCGGCGTGTTTTACAACCAGCCAAAACCAGCGCCGATCATGGCCAGTTTTTCGTCACGCGGCCCGAACATGGGTGACCCGAACATCCTGAAGCCTGATCTGACCGCACCTGGCGTGGACATCATCGCCCATGTGACGCCTGCCCTGACCGCAGCCCAGCACGACGCCGTCATCGCCGGCACCTTTGTCCCGCCGTCGGCGTTCGATTCCTACCAGGGCACCTCGATGTCAAGCCCGCACGTGGCCGGTGTCGCCCTGCTGCTGCGCCAGGCGCACCCAAGCTGGTCGCCGGCTGCCATCAAATCGGCACTGATGACCACTGGCTACAACACGCTGACCGACAACCTGCCTGCACCGCAGACCGGCACCTTGCCATGGGCCCAGGGCGCTGGCCACATCGATCCGAACAAGGCCACCGATCCAGGCCTGGTGTACGACGCCGGCAAAGCCGACTTCGTGCAATACAACTGCAAAGTGAACAAGGCATCTGTCTCGCCAGCGTCCGATTGCACCACCTTCGGCACGCTCGACGAAACGTATAACCTGAACCTGCCATCGATCACTGTCGCCGCCGTCCAGGGCTCCGTGACCGTGCGCCGCACCGTGACCAACGTCGGCGCATCGTCGGCTACCTACACGGCCACCGGATCGGTACCAGGTTTCACGACCGTGGTCACGCCGTCGACGCTGAGCCTGGCACCAGGCGCCAGCGGCAGCTTCACCGTCAAGCTGACCAACGCCACTGCATTGGCAAACACGTGGAACTTCGGCAGCCTGAACTGGACCGACGGCACCCACAATGTCAAGATCCCGGTCACGGCAAAAATTGGTGTGCCGCTTCAGGTCAACCAGGCTGAAATCACCAGCGACAAGCTCAGCGGCAGCAAGCTGTTCGCGGTCAAGGCTGGCTATAGCGGCACCATGACGTACGCCAAAGGTGGCCTGAAAGAAGCGACACTGGGTGACACGGTCAACCTGACGCCACGGGCATTGTCGTCGGTGCAGCTGAAAGCCATTTGCCAGACCGGCACCAGCGTGCAGGGTGTACGCGTTTATCCAATCACCGTGCCAGCCAACACGGTCGTGCTGCGCACTGCGCTGTTCCAGGAAGACAGCAACGCCGGCGACGACCATGACATGGGCCTGCTGGCACCGGACGGCACCTGGGTCTACTCGGGTAACGACGGCACCATCGAGTCGGCACAGATTGCCAGCCCTGCGGCCGGTAACTACAAGGCTTGCGTCGTGGCTTACGCCGGCAACGCCAGCATGAAGCACCGCCTGAATTCGTGGGTCGTCACTACCTCCGATGCTGCCAACAAGATGTCGGTGGCGGTCCCGAGCAAGGTTGTCGTGGGCACCAACACCGCGGTTGCCATGACCTGGTCCGGTTTGATGCAGAACAAGCGCTACCTCGGCGCTGCCCAGTTCCTCGATGCCGGCAACGTGGTGCGTGCCACCACCGTGCTGCGCATTGAAACCGGTACGGCCAGCATCCCGGCTGCCCAGGTCGAGAAAACCCAGCCATCGGAACTGGCTGCCCAGTAAGCAACAACGCGCCGCTCCAGCGGCACCGCAAAAGGCTGCAACCCGTTTCGGGTTGCAGCCTTTTTTTCGTCTGTCGTGTAATTACTACAACATCATCAAACAAGAATTGACACTTTTAGTAGTAGAAACGAAATTTTCAATCGTTTTTTCATCAGGAATCAAAATTTTCCATGATAAAAATTGAATGTACTAAAATTGATAACAAGCCTATATTTAATGACAACTCGACGTTAGCTTCGAGTCTTGTCGGCAGCATCGCGACGATCATCCACGACCATTTCCACGAAAAGGCTCTCCCATGATTCGGAATTCCACTTCCCCTCGCCGCATGCTGAAAAGCGCGCTGCATGCTGTCGCCATTGCTGCCGCGCTGTGCATCGCGCCAGTCGCCCAGGCCGGCGTGCTGGACTTTGAGACAGCACCCGACAGTCCCTTTGTCTTCGCTGGCGATATTTTGACATTTGGAAATTATGTTGTCGAAGGTGCAGGTACCGCCGGCTTTGTCGGCGCCATCACCAACAACGGTGCGTGCGACCTGCAATGCCCGGTCAACAACGCTACCAACTATTACGCCGGACTGAACGACGGCTATATAGTCCTCAGCATGGTCGATCGTTCGTCATTCACACTGGCCAGCCTCGACGCCAGCTTCATCGGCACCGGCGGCACGTATCCAGTGGTCGCCGGCTTGCTGTATCTGGCCGCGTTCGACGCAGTGGGCCAGGTGGCCGAGATTTACCTCGACCTGGCCGGCCCGACGGGGAGCAATTTCAATTTCGCCACCTACGACCTGAGTGCTTTCGGCGCTGGCCTCACATTCACCGACCTGCTGATCGCCAGCTACGCGTGCGATGGCAGCGGCAATTGCGACCGCACCACCAACCAGGCCCAGTTTGCACTCGACAATGTCGTCACCGTCAATGCTGCCGGCGACGTGCCGGAACCGGGTACGTTCGCCCTGCTCGGACTGGGATTGCTCGGCCTGCGCACCTTCGCACGCCGCCGCGCAGCATAAGCCACCGCACCTCCACGACATCGAGACCACATCATGCCATTCCAAGCGCGTCCTATCGCCATCGCCGCCGCCATCCTTCTGTCCGGCGCCGCCAGTTTTTCCCACGCACAAGAAGTGCGCCGGCCCTACATCGTACAATTGCAGGCGGAACCGGCCGCCACCTACAAAGGCGGCATCGCCGGCCTGGCCGCCACCCAGCCGGCGCCCGGCGTGGCGTTCGACTACCACTCGGTAAAAGTCCAGGATTATGTCCAGTATCTCGGCAGCAAAAAAAGCGCCGTGCTGGCCACCGTTCCCAACGCCACCGTCATCGCCGATTACGACGTCGTGCTGAATGGCTTCGCGGTCCTGCTGACCGATGCCGAAGTGCTGGCCATCAAAAACAATGCTGCCGTCATCGACGTCCAGGCCGACCAGGCACGCGCGTATGACACCGTCAGCACCAGCGCCTTCCTGGGCCTGTCGGCATCGGGCGGCCTGTGGTCGCAATTCGCCGGCGGCTCGCCAGTGAAAGGCGAGGACATGGTCATCGGCGTCGTCGATGGCGGTATCTGGCCTGAAAATCTGGCTTTTGCAGACCGCGTCGACGGCACCGGCAAACCGACTTTCGACCCCAGCGGATCGCTCGCGTACGGCTCGGCTCCCGCTACTTTCACCGGCGGCTGCATGGTCGGCGAAGGCTTCAACCCGCTGATTCATTGCAACAACAAGCTGATCGGCGCGAAATTTTTCAACGCCGGCTTTCTCACCTCCGGCCTGCCACGCAACTGGAGCGACTTCGTATCGCCGCGCGATTCGAACATTGGCTCAGCCACGGTGGCAGGTGTCCTCAGCACCGGCCATGGCGGCCACGGCGACCATACCGCCTCGACTGCCGCCGGCAATGCCAACGTACCCGTCACTATCCTTGGCGGTTACCTTGGCCTGGCCAGCGGCATGGCACCGCGCGCCCGCGTGGCCGCCTATAAAATTTGCTGGACCTTCGACGACCAGGCCGCCACCGATGGCACCAACGCCACCAACAGCTGCTTCAATACCGATGCTGTGTCGGCAATCGATGCTGCCGTCAAGGATGGTGTGAATGTCATCAACTATTCGATCAGCGGCTCGCAAACGTCGTCCGTCGACCCGGTCGAGACCGCGTTCTACCGCGCCTCTCTGGCCAATGTGTTCGTGGCCGCGTCGGCCGGCAACTCGGGCCCGGCAAATGCTGTCGCCCACATCAGTCCATGGCTGACCACGGTGGCGGCCTCGACCCACGACCGCAATCTGGTTGCCACGGCCACGCTGGGCAATGGCGCCAGCTACACCGGTGCTTCACTGAATACCGCGCCGCTGGCTGCCACTCAGCTCATCCGCGCGGAAGACGCCGGCATCGGTGGCGGCAATGCCAACCTGTGCTACAGCGCCAGTGCGGCGGCACCACAAGTGCTGCTCGATCCGGCCAAAGTACAAGGAAAAATTGTCATCTGCACGCGCGGCACCAACGCGCGCGTCGATAAAAGCCTGGCAGTCGCCAATGCCGGCGGCGTCGGCATGATCCTGTCCGACAACGGTTCCGGTCTGGTTGCGGAAGGCCACTCGGTGCCGACGGTGCACGTCACGCAGGCCAACGGCAATGCGATCAAGGCGTATGCCGTCGCGACAGGTCCTGCCGCAACTGCGGCCCTGGGGGTTTACTTCAACCAGCCGAAGCCGGCGCCGATCATCGCTTCCTTTTCGTCGCGCGGCCCGAACAAGGGTGACCCGAACATCCTGAAACCCGACCTGACCGCGCCTGGCGTGGACGTCATCGCCAGCGTCACGCCGCCGTTGACGATCCCCGAGCACGCCGCAGTAGCCGCCGGCACGCTGGTGCCATCGGGCTATTTTGCGTCGTATCAGGGCACATCGATGTCGAGCCCGCACGTGGCCGGCGTGGCACTGCTGCTGAAACAGGCGCATCCGCTCTGGTCGGCCGCTGCGATCAAATCCGCGCTGATGACAACGGCGTATTCGACGCTCAACGACGGCCTGGCTGCGCCGCAAAACGGTTTGCTGCCATGGTCGCAGGGCGCCGGTCACATCGATCCGAACAAGGCCACCAATCCCGGCCTGGTGTATGACCTGGCCAAAGCCGATTACGTGCAATACAACTGCAAGGTCAACAAGGCATCGGTGTCGCCCGCCTCCGATTGCACCACCTACGGTACGCTCGACGAAACGTACAATTTGAACTTGCCGTCGATCACCGTTGCGTCGGTGGTAGGCACCACCAGCGTGCGCCGGACCGTCACCAACGTCGGCAGCGCCAGCGCAAATTACACCGCGACTGTTGCGGTGCCGGGCTTTAGCGCCACGGTGACGCCATCGTCGCTGTCGCTGGCACCGGGCGCGTCGGCCAGCTTCGCGGTGCAGTTGACCGCGGCCGGCGCCGCCGTCAACGTCTGGCAATTCGGCAGCGTCACCTTGACCGACGGCACCCACGTGGTGCGTAGCCCGGTCTCGGCAAAAGTGGGCCTGCAAGTGTCGGCGCCGCCTGAAATCACCAGCGACAAGGTCAGCGGCAGCAAATTGTTTGTCGTGCGGACCGGGTATTCGGGCGTGATGCCGACCGCAAAAGGTGGCCTGAAGGAAGCCACCATCGGCGCGCAAACCACGCTCGCCGGCGGCGGCATCAGTTCGGCGCAAATGCAAGCCGCGTGTACCGCAGGCGTGAGCACACCCAACATCACCGTCTACAGCGTCGATGTGCCGGTGAATACTGTGGTGAACCGCTTTGCACTGTTCCAGGCTGACAGCAACCCCGGCGACGACCATGACCTGGGCGTGCTGGCGCCATCGGGCACCTGGACCTACGTGGGCAGCGACGGCAGCGACGAAAACCTGCAGTTCACAAATCCGGCAGCAGGGACGTGGAAAGTCTGCGTGGGTGCGTACGCCAGCAATGTCGCCGCGATGAAACACCGCCTTAATTCATGGGTGGTGACGCGCAGTGATGTCGGTGGCAAGCTGGTCCTCGCGGTGCCGGGCAAGGTTGTTGCAGGCGCCACCACCTCGGTCGGTTTCAGCTGGTCGACGCTGGAGCAGAACAAGCGCTACGTCGGCGCGGCCCAGTTCATGGACCTGAACAATGTGGTGACAGCAACGACGGTGCTGAGAGTTGAAACCGGGACTGCCAGCATTCCATCACCGGCCGCAGAAAAGGCGGCGCGGACGGAGGTTGCCGTCAAATAGTCAACTAGCCTGGAAACAAAATAGCCCACGAAATCGTGGGCTATTTTTTTGCTTTGACAACACTGAAAACAACAAAACCGACCGTCAGACTGCTGAGTTACCGTTCGGTGTGACGGGGTTGAGCTGGCAGGTGCCCGCCCGGCACGACGCGCCCGGATCCGGGAAGAACTGGCAGGTCGACAACTCGCCCGACGCGGCATTCGCAGCTTCCCCTTCCAGCCTGAGTTTTTCTGCCAGTGTCGCCAGGGCCGCGCCATCGGTGTGGGCCGTCGACCAGGCCAGGTACGCCTTCGGACCGCCGCACGGTCGCGCACCAATACCCACCGTACGGCACTGGGAAGAATCGGTGCACGCAGCGGTGCCGATCAGCGCACGGATCTGGGTCAGCGTATCGCCGGGCGTGACGGTGGAAGCAGGAGTGGAAGTGGGCACGGGGTTGGGCACTGGTTTCAGGTTGCTTTGATTGGTGGCGGAAGCGGCACAGGCGACACACGCGACGCAGGCCAGAAAACTCAGGAGATGAAATGGGCGCATTCCCCATGATGACGAGCGTGCCGGATGCGGTCAAGGACGATTCGATCAACGTTTCCGTGGTGACAAGCATACGACACTGCGCACTTGCCTGTACGGTCAATGCCTGCCGTGGCGCTGACGACGCTGCGCCTTTCGCCGCAGCGCCCGTACTGGCTGCCACCACCGTGCACATCCCTGCCGCCGATGGCAAATTGCAGGCGTGTCAGGGCGTGCGCATAATCGACAGCCATGGCGACACCTTCCGCGCCGATAATGCGCGCCGCGAAGCACTGGCGCTGGCGATGGCAGTGAGCCGTGTCGAATAAGGTCAGGCCGCGTGGCGCTCGAACAGGCGCAATGCGCTGCAGCGCGCCAGCGCATGGGTGCGGTTTGACACGCCCAGCGCCCGGTAAATGCGCTGCAGATGGTTTTTGACCGTCGCCGCGCTGATGCCGAGAATGCATCCCACTTCATAATTGCTTTTGCCTTCGGCCAGCCAGCGCAAAATTTCCATTTCGCGCGTGCTCAGTGGCCGCGCCGCCTCCACCGGCGCGCGCACGGCAGGCGCCCCGCAGCTACCGGGCAGGCGCAGCAGTGCGAGGTGCAGATGCGCCAGCACAAGTTCGAAAAAATAGGCATGGCGTGCTACCGGCCGCTGCGGCATCCCGAGCAGCACGAACACCGTGGCACCGTCGGCCAGCGGACCGCTGCCGTGAACCAGCGCATTGTCGAAACCCAGTTGCGCCAGTTCATCCTGGCATGGCGCCAGCGCACTGGTCTCGCGCACCCCGATATCGAGAATGAACGGCATGCGACTGCCCGGCTGGCAATGGCGCGCCAGTCGCAGCGCCAGGCCGTCGATACGGTCTTCGAGTGCGGCCAGCGCTTCCGGTGCCAGCACCTGAGCGTGCACGCAGTCCAGCCGCAGCAGCGCATTGTCGCCATCGAATTGCAGGCAAACCAACGCCTGGTGCGGCAGCAGCGACTGCAATTGTCCCTGGGTCCACAAAAAGAATGCATGCGAGGTACGCACGGCAACACCGGTTTCGATGACGCGCATTAAATATTCCTGCTCGCGCGTGCTGAGAATGATGGCCTGGTCCAAGGGCAAATCAGGCAGCCACGCCGCCGTGCCAGGTGTCGCGCTGATCCCAGGTCTTGAAGCGATACCCGCAGCCGCGCACGGTTTCGATGTGTTCCTGATGGCCAGATGGCTGCAGCGCATTGCGCAGGCGGCCCACGTGCGCATCGACCGTGCGTTCGTCGAGCACAGCGTGGTTGCCCCACACATGGTCGATCAGCTGGGCCCGGCTGTGGACGCGCTCGGGATGGTGCATCAGGAAATTCAGCAGGCGAAATTCAACCGGGCCCAGCGCTACTTGATGCGCGCCGGCAGTGACGCGCTGCGTGCCGGGATCGAGGCGCAAACCCGCCATCTGCACGGAATCGTCGGCCACTTGCGGCACGCGCCGGCGCAGCACCGCGTGAATGCGGGCGATCAATTCACGCGGGCTGAACGGTTTGGTCAGATAGTCGTCGGCGCCGCATTCAAGCGCCATGATCTTGTCCGGCTCGCCGGCGCGCGTGGCAACCATGATGATCGGCAAATCGCGCGTGGCCGGACTGGCACGCAGGCGCCGGATCAACGCCACGCCCGACTGGCCCGGCAGATCCCATTCGAGCACCAGCATGTGGGGCAATTGTCGTTCGCGCAGTGCTTCATCGATCATGACCAGCGCCGACTCCGCATCGTGGCAACAGTCGGCCTGGTGGCCGGCACGCGAAAAATTCAGTGTCATCAGCTGCTGCACAGCCGGGTCGTCGACTACAAGAATACGGAGGGACATAAGAATCCTGTTGCAAGCAAGTCAGTCTTTTTCGACATGTTGTTATCTCGGAGACAACTGAAATTTTACTATGCACCAGGGCTACCCTAGCTGAACAATATGATTTTCTTTATGGATTGATAGCTTCTCCGAATAAATCAACCAGCTGCGCAGCACACTGCCGTGTGGCGTATCTTTGCCGGAATTGGACGTGGTAAAAAAAAGACACACCCGCCGCAAATGGCCGGGTGTGTCTTTGATGGAGCAACGGGCTGGCGCCCGCCGGGTAAAGAAAATTACAGGCTGCGGCGACGGACCATTGCGCCCATCAACAACAGGCCGGAGAGCATCAGCACCCATTGGCCTGGTTCAGGGACGAGGGCTGCATTTTCGGCGACCGTCACGAAGCCGGCGCTGGTCGTGATGACATTCGCTGCGTCCGGGGACAGCACGATCGTGGCGAACGCACCGTCAACAAACAGGAACTGGTCAAAGGCAGTGTTGTAGAAACTGGTGCCGAAGGTCGTGCCCTCGCCCAGGATGGTGCCGTCGAACATGACGTCAAAGCTGATCATGCCGCCAAAGTTGATCAGCTGGTCGAGAAAGCTCTCACCGCTGCTGGTCATGGTGGCGCCCGTCGCCAGGTTACCCGACGCAGTACCCACCGCCACTGTGGCTTCATTGGCGCCGCCAGTGAAGTTGCTGATGAGCGCAGTTGCCGCCCCGGCACCGTCATAGCCGAGGAACGACAAATCCAGATAGCCCTGGGTGACACCGAATTTAGCGGTGTTGATATCAAAGTGGTAGCTCGTCGGGACGGCCATTGCGGTACCGGCACCAGTGGCCAGCGTCAACGCGAGTACGCAGCGCGCAAACAGGGAAGTGAAGTTTTTCATGATGTTGTCCTTGGATTCTTAGAAAGCACCGCTGATCAGTGCGGCGGTGTAGCCAATTGCGACTTTGGCTGGATTGGTAAAGGTCGTGGTCAGCGTGACACTTGCGCCTGCTGCCAGGCCATTCGGCAAGGTGAGGTACGGTGCGCCGTTCACGCTGCCGCTGGCATTGTCGAGCGTGACGCCGTTCGTCAGGCCATCGAGGCGGTAGTTCAACGGGCCGGCCAACGCTGCGTTGCTGGTGTTGGTGACCGTGATGGCGCCGATGTATTTGCCATTGGTACGGTTCACGGTGAGAGCGCCGCGGGTAACTTTTACGCTGGCAGTCACGTCCACCGACGTGCCGGCCAGGTTCAGGCTGACGACGACCGGGTCATGGTCCGATGCGCGGAATGCGTTGTTCGTGTAGTAGTCGGTGGTGGTGTCGCCGATGTTGTAGTCGATCGCGGTCGGTTCGTCGGCGTTGTTATGCCATTCGGCCGCGTCCACCACCTGGCTTGAGAGCGCGGTCGTGGTCAATGCGTGGTCGAGGTAGCCGCTTTCGCCGTCAAACACATACGAGTACGGCTGGGTACGTGGACGAATGAAGCGCTCGAGCTGGTTAACCATGCCGTTCGACGTGTAGTACGCGATCGGGTCTTCATGACCGTACGCGTTCATGTCGCCGACGATGATGACGTCAGGGTCGCCCGAGGTCGCCACGACTTGCGGGATGAAATACGTCATCAGGCGCTGGGCCTGGCTCAGGCGGGTGACGTTCCAGCAACCCTGACCGTCACCGGTGTCGGTGTTGCCGGCGCCGGAACTCGGGCAGCTGCCCTTCGATTTCAGGTGGTTGACGACCAGGGAAAACTTGCCGCCATTGGCTGCCTTGAAGGTGGCGGCAATCGGTGGGCGATTGTTGATGACGTCGCCATCGGACAATGCGCCGCCGACCAGTGTCAGCTTGGCCGGCTTGTAGATCATGGCCACACGGATGGCGTCGGTACCGGTAGCGGGCGGTTTCGGCACGACGGCATATGCATTGCTGCCGATGGCGATGTTCAGTTGCTCCACCAGGTAAGTGGCAGCGATGTCGCCGTTGTTCTGAATTTCCATCAGGCCGACTGCATCGGCGTCCATGGCTTTCAGTTCGTTGACGATCTTGTCGCGCTGGCGCACGAATTCGGCCAGATTGTCGGCGCCGCGGCAGTTACCGGTAGTTGGCGCGCTGTTACCGATGGTGCAACCCTGGCCGGTGCGGCCCCAGGCATCGCCGCCATTGGTGAAGGTGGTGAAGAAGTTCAGCACGTTGGCGCTGGCGACTTTAACGTTGCCGGCAGCAATTACTGGTGCTTCGGTACGCACGTTGGTGCGCGAGATGACCGGTGTTACGGTCGGTTGCAGCTTGAACCATGCACCGCCGCCGCCCATCGAGCCGAAGTCGAGCACGCCGGTCAGGTCGCTGACGGTGTCGCCGGCACGGACGGTGCCGTCGTCGCCCAGATAAGGCACAGTAGTCGGCGTCACAAAAATGCCGTCGTCGAGCAGTACCCAGTTCTTGTCGTTGGCCTGCTGCAGCGCGATGGCTTCAGCGGTACCGGCGCGGAAACGGTTGGTCGGTACTTCGCGACGGCCATTCGACAGGATCAGTTCGCCACGGCTACCCAGGTAATTGGTGCCATTCACGGTCAACGGCGCAGTGAAGCGCACCAGCATGCCTTCATAGCGCGCCAGGTCGTCGGCCGGCAACTGGATATTCGTCGGGGCGATGGCGATGCCGGTGCCAATGACGGTCAAGCCGGTGACAGCCGTCATTTCGGTCACTGAACGGGTGGCTGCGGCCGGCGTGTATTCGGTGATCATACCGGTGACAGTGACCTTGTCGCCGATGTTGCCGGTGAAGTTCGAGGTGAAAATATACAGGCCGTCCGACGTGGTCGGGTCGCCGTCGCCGTTCTGGTCCTGGATGAAGAAACCGCCGGCAACCTTGCCGGTGATCACGCCAGTGGTCGTCTGCACAGTGCCGGCGTACGGGCTTTTCGCGTTGGCACTCTGGATTTGCGGGATCGTCAGGACGCCGGCAACGTTGACCGGAATGGTGCAGCTGTTGGACTGGTTATTGTTATTGGTGAAGTTGACGGTGACGCTGTAGATGCCAGTTGGCAGGTTGGCGGCGATGTCGAGGTTGACGCTGGCGCTGCCGCCTGCAGCAGTGGCTGGCGTAAAGCCCGACAGCGAGATGCCGCTGGCCGTGCTGACGCTGGTGATGGTAGCGCCGTTGACGATCGAATCGACGTCGGATGCGCGCAGAATGGCCGAGATGGCGGAACCGGATGGCGCCGCCACGGAGGCCGGGCAGTTCAGCACGATCGGCGCCGCAACTGGCGTGCCGCCGGCGCAGGCGTTCAGGGCGCTGGTGGTGCGGCGCGGATTGGTGACTGCAGCGGCGCTGAAGTCGGTGGCGTTATTGTCGGTATCGTTGCAACCGGCGCTGGCGCGGTACAGCGCGGTCAGGTTAGTGGTCAGCGGTGCACGGGCAGTTTCATACACGGTGGCGGTGCTGCCCCAGCCGACCAGGTCCATGATGTTCGCGGAAGGGAACGCTTCGCCCGCCGGCAAGTTCCCGGCAGTGTTTGCCAGCGCAACTTTACCGGCGCCAACCGCCATATTCAGCGTGCCGGTAGCGTCGGCCGTGCCGAGGTCTGCCCCGACGGCGCCGCCGGTGGCCTGGGCAACCAGGAAATACTGGCCCGGTGCCAGGCTGACGTCGGGCAATGCCGTGGCGGCCCAGGCAGTGCCGGTAGCCGACTGGTACTGGACGCTCATGCCCTTCAGGCTGACCGTCGACGCACTGCGGTTGAACAATTCAATGAAATCCCGGGTGTACGGCGCATTGGCGTTACCGCCGCCTGCGTACACTGCGCTGATGACGACATTGCCAGGAACGGCAAACGCCGGTGCGGCGACGCACAGGCCAGCGACCAGCGCGGCCAGCACTGTCTTGCGGCCTGGTGATTGAATCGAATCAAAAAGGGAAGTCATTGCATCGTCCTGTCAGGTGAAGGTGAATGTTCAGTGAATATGTTAATTAAAAGCAATGTGCTATTAGCAAAAACGATATTACTTTGAGCAAATGACAAGTTGATGACTGGCTATTAGGCCGAAGGGCCTAATACGCAGCGTTTTCTGAAAAGTGTCTTAAATTAGCGACAAGTTTCCAGTGGAAATGTGTGGACAAAAAAACAGCCCGGCCCCACCACCTTAGCGTTAAAGGTGGTAGGACCGGGCTGCGCACGCAACGAGCGTCGCGTGAACCATACAGGTTGTAGCGAACAAAAGTAGAAACCTACTTTTGCCCGGAAAAGCATTGGCAAAAAATCACCGGCAAAACCAGATAATTTTCAGAGCGAAATCCAACTGGACATCACGTCAAGCGCGTTGATAAATATCTTCAAAACGAACGATATCGTCCTCACCCAGGTAACTACCGGACTGCACTTCGATCAGGTGCAGCGGCAATTTGCCTGGATTTTCCAGGCGGTGGGTCATCCCGATCGGGATGTACGTGGATTCGTTTTCGCTGAGGAGCGTAGTCTTTTCGCCACAGGTGACGAGCGCCGTGCCGCTGACGACGATCCAGTGTTCGGCGCGATGGTGGTGCATCTGCAGCGACAGTTTTTCGCCCGGCTTGACCGTGATACGCTTGACCTGGTACCGGTCGCCCGCATCGATGCCTTCGTAGTGACCCCATGGACGATACACCTTGCTGTGATGCAAGTGCTCGGTACGTTCCCGCGATTTCAGATGTTCGACGATCTGTTTCACACGCTGGACCTGATCCTTGTGCGCGACCAGCACGGCGTCGTTGGTTTCGACCACCACAACATCGTCGAGGCCGACCACGGCCACGATGCGGCTCTCGGCACGCACCAGCGAATTCTTGACGCCATCGACATACACGTCGCCGCGCAGCACGTTGCCGTCGTCATCGCCCTGCTGCACTTCCCACAGCGCCGACCACGAGCCGACATCGCTCCAGCCAATATCGGCCGGCACCACCACTGCACGGGTCGTGCGCTCCATGACGGCGTAATCGATCGAGTCGGATGGGCACGCGCTCCACGCAGCTTCGTCGAGGCGGCAGAAATCGAGGTCGCGGTAGCTGGTATGCAATGCTGCTTCAGCCGCTTCGGCGATGGCCGGGTTGAATTCTTTGAGCTCCGACAGATAATTGTCGGCACGGAACAGGAACATGCCGCTGTTCCAGTAGTAACTGCCATCGGCCAGGAACGATTCCGCGGTGGCGCGGTCCGGCTTTTCCACGAAACGCTCGACCTGGTAGGCATCGGCACTGCCTGCCACTGCGGTTCCACGACGAATATAGCCGTAACCAGTTTCAGGGCCTTGCGGCACGATGCCGAACGTGGCCAGCGCGCCGTCACCCACCAGTGCTGCCGCGCGCGTGATTGCCTCGGCAAACGCGTCGCCATTCTTGATGACATGGTCGGCTGGCAGCACCAGCATGACAGCGTCAGGATCCTTGGCAGCCAGGAACGCCGCAGCAGCAGCCACTGCAGGCGCGGTGTTGCGTCCGACGGGCTCAAGGAGAATACCAAGCGGCGTGACATTGATTTCACGCATTTGCTCAGCCACCATAAAGCGGTGCTCGTTGCCACATACGATCAGTGGCGCCATCAACTCCGCCTTGCCGTTGACGCGCAAGACTGTGTCTTGCAGCATGGTGCGGTCCGATACCAGCGGCAGCAGCTGCTTCGGCAGCACTGCGCGCGATAGCGGCCACAAACGGGTACCGGCACCGCCGGAGAGGATGACTGGATAAATTTTCATCAAAAACTTTCTTTTCGGGTTATGTTGGCGACGCAGTTGGCGACGCACTCGACGATTCGGATGGCGATTCTGCAACGTCGGTACGACGGGAACGGCGCCGGTCGCGCGCATTGAGCCACTCGCCGGAACTGTACTCGGACGCGTGTTTCATCTCGCCGGCGCGGTCCACGCTGTACTCTTTGAAGACGATCATCTCCTGCAATGTTACATCATGGAGCACCCGGGTATATTCAAAAAGCACGCTGCGGGTGATCTCGGCGCCTTCGCAGATATGGCTGCCGTGGCCAATCCAGCACGGTCCGGTGATGGTGACGCCCGCTTCGATCCGCACACCGGAACCGATGTACACCGGACCGTCGATGGTGGTGCCGGTCCAGTCGATGCTGGTGTTGAGCCCGGTCCAGACGCCAGGGCGCACCTCGGTGCCCGGCACATGCATGTTTTTCACTTCGCCGGTCAGCACGCTTTGCAACACTTCCCAGTAGTCGGACATGGTGCCGATGTCGAGCCAGTTGAAGGGCCGGCTCTGGGCGTAAAACGGCAAGCCGCGCTCGGCCAGCAACGGGAACAGTTCGGCGCCGATATCGAACGGCACGCCCGACGGAATCAGGTCGATCGCTTCCGGCTCGAAGATGTAAATGCCGGTGCTGATGAAATTCGATCGGGCCTCTTCCTGGCTTGGCTTTTCCTGAAACTGGGTAATGCGGCCGTCGGCATCGGTGACCACCACGCCGTAGCTCGACACTTTGTCCCACGGCACTTCGCGCGTGATCACCGAGGCAATCGCGCCCTTGGCCTTGTGCTCGGCCAACGCCGCGCCAAGGTCGAGATCGATCAGCGCATCGCCGCACAGAACGATCGTGGTTTCGTCGAAAAAGCCGCCGAACTCCTGGATCTTTTTCATGCCGCCGGCCGAGCCGATTGGCTCCGGCACCACTTCGCCGTCATCCTTGGTGTAGCCCTCGAACGAGTAGCCGATCTGGACGCCGAACTGGTGGCCTTCGCCAAAAAACTCTTCGATTTTTTCGTGCAGGTAGCTCACATTGACCATGATCTGCTTGACGCCATGTTTGGCCAGGTGCTCGACCAGGTAAGCCATCACGGGCTTGCCCAGCAGCGGAATCATGGGTTTCGGTACATCGTATGTGAGGGGACGTACGCGCGTACCCTTACCTGCTGCAAGAATCATTGCTTTCATTGTTACGTCCCTTAGTGCTTAGAAGTAGTTTGATAGCGCCATGAATCGGCGCACATTTGGGCGATATCCCGGTCGGCGGTCCAGCCGAGTTCATCGCGTGCCCTGGCCGGATCGGCGTAGCACTGCGCAATGTCGCCCGGACGGCGTGCCACGACCTGGAAGGGGATAATTTTTCCGCTGGCGGCCTCGAAAGCACGCACCATTTCCAGTACGCTGTTGCCGCGCCCGGTGCCCAGGTTGTAGGTGACGGTGCCGGGACCGGTTGCCAGCTTGGCCAGCGTCTTGACATGGCCGATGGCCAGGTCGACCACGTGAATATAGTCGCGCAGGCCGGTGCCGTCCGGGGTCGGCCAGTCGCCACCGTAGATCGACAGTTTTTCGCGCTGGCCGTTGGCAACCTGGGCAATGTACGGCACCAGATTATTGGGAATGCCGTTCGGCTCTTCTCCGATGAGCCCGCTTTCGTGCGCACCGACCGGGTTGAAATAGCGCAGCAGGGCAATGCGCCACTCAGGCTGAGCTTTCGACAGGTCGCGCAGGATATCTTCCACCATCAGCTTGCTGCGACCGTAAGGATTCGTCGCCGACAACGGAAAATCTTCCAGGATCGGCACCGAGGCAGGGTCGCCGTACACGGTTGCCGACGAGCTGAACACCAGCGTTTTGACGCCGAATTTGGCCATGGTTTCAAACAAAATCACGCTGCCATTGACGTTGTTGTCGTAGTACCGCAACGGCTGCTCGACCGATTCACCCACTGCCTTCAGGCCGGCAAAATGGATGACTGCGCCAATGTCATGCGCACCGAACACGGCTTCCAGGCCGGCGCGGTCGCGCACGTCGACATTGGCGAACGCGACCTGCGTGCCGGCAATCTTTTCGACGCGTTGCTGGACAGCAGCCGACGCATTCGACAGGTTGTCGACAATGACCACGTCGTGTCCGGCCTTGATCAATTCTACGCAGGTATGGGAACCGATGTAGCCCATGCCGCCTGTTACGAGTATTTTCATTTTCAACCTCAATCCATCATCATCGTTATCGTGCCGTCCTGGACCGCCCGGCCAGATCCTTCAGCAGCAGCCAGAAAAACTGGGGCTTTTCCAAAAAGTAGCGACCGGACCTCCGGCGCGGCTCCTGCAAAAACCGGTAAAACCCTTCAAGACCGGCGCGCTGCATCCGGCGCGGCGCACGGCGTATTTTGCCTGCCATTACGTCGAAACTGCCGCCCGCGCCCATGGAAAACGGCACCTTCATCGCGCCCTGGTGGCGGTCCAGAAACCGTTCTTTCTGCGGCGAACCGATCGCAACAAAGATCAGGTCGGCGCCGGCCAGCCGTTATTTCAACGGTATGCGAGGCAAGCGTGCTGGTGCGGCCTCTTGCTGGAAATAAAACCCGCCACTTTGGCAAAGATCTTCACCACGGCGAGGTTGTCTATCTTACAACCCATGGTGACTATTTGTCCGTTCATATTGCGCCAGGCGTGCCAGGCAGGCGCGCCAGGATGGCCACGATGCGTTCGGCAGCATGGCCATCCCAGAGATGCGGGCGACGGCCTCGTTTGCCCTCGCCGCGCAAAATCTGGCGCGCGCTGGCAACAATGACGGCCGGATCGGTGCCGGCCAGCACGTTCGAGCCTTCATCGACAGTCACCGGACGCTCTGTCGTCGTGCGCATCGTAATGCACGGCACCCCCAGCGCCGTGGTTTCTTCCTGCAGGCCGCCAGAATCGGTGAGGACCAGTGCGGCATCTTTCCACATATTCAAAAACGCCATATAGCCCTGCGGCCCCACCATGCGGATATGCGGCCCGAGGTCGATATTGAACTGGTCGAGCCGGGCGCGCGTGCGCGGGTGGACCGGAAAAATCAGCGGCAGCTCCAGGGAAATTTCTTTGAGGGCGCCCGCCACATTCGCCAGCGCTTCGGCGTCGTCGACGTTGCTGGGCCGATGCAGCGTGACGACACCGTAGCGCGGATGGGCGGCCTTGAAATCGGCACCATCGAACGCGCGCGTATTTTCCGTATCCTGCTGCTGCAGTTTATTCGCCTGGAACAAAACATTATCGACCATGACGTGCCCGACATAATGGATGGCAGATTCGGACTTGCCCTCGCGGCGCAGATTGGCCACGCCGCTCGGTTCAGTGACGAAAAACCAGTCGGCGATGCTGTCGGTGACGAGGCGGTTGATTTCTTCGGGCATGCTCATGTCGCCGCTACGCAGGCCGGCTTCGACGTGCGCGACCGGGATGCCGAGCTTTTTGGCAACGATCGAACAGGCCAGCGTGGAATTTACATCGCCAACGACAACCACTGCATCGGGGCGGGCGGCGCTGCACAGTGTTTCGAAACCCACCATGATCTTGCCGGTCTGCTCTGCATGGCTGCCGCCGCCCGCACCCATGAACACGTCCGGCGCGGGAATGCCCAGTTCCTCGAAAAATACCGCGTTCATGTCGTGGTCGTAGTGTTGACCGGTATGAATGATTTTGAACGACAACCGTTGCTGGGCCTGCAAAGCACGCACGATGGGCGCAATTTTCATGAAATTGGGGCGCGCCCCGGCAACCAGGTAGACCAGCATGGAGTAGCTTTCGTATCAGCCGTTTGTCAAAGAACGTTATTGTAATCCGCCACCCGACGCGCACGTCTGACGATTCGTTGACAATACGCAATACGGTACAGGGCTCTTTGATTTTGGCGGCGCGCAAAGACCGTCCCAGTGGCAGATGATCGGCGCCACGCACCAGATCGAAGGTGCCGCAGCTGGCTGCAAGCACCAACATCGTTGCTCTTTGCGCGCAGGAAATGCCGACCCGGATGGTTGATGCACCTCCGGTGTACGCCAGGCTGTGGCGCCCGGTGCACGCAAGGACGTATCAGTGCGCGTTTTGTTGTGTGATTACCACTTTGATGGTTTTTACGATAATCCACAGGTCGAGCCATAGCGACCAGCTGCGCAAATAGTCGAGGTCGTACCGCACGCGTGCCTGCATCTTGTCGAGCGTGGCGGTTTCGCCGCGCATGCCGTTCACCTGCGCCCAGCCGGTAATGCCCGGTTTGACTTTATGGCGCAGCATATAGCCCTTGATGAGCTTGCGGTATTGCTCGTTGTGCGCCACCGCATGCGGGCGCGGACCGACGATGCTCATGCGGCCTTGCAACACGTTCCAGAACTGCGGCAATTCGTCGAGCGAGGTGCGGCGCAGGAACGCGCCGATGGAGGTCAGCCTAGCGTCGCGCGCACGCGCCTGGCGCACGTCGCCGCCGTCTTCGCTGACTGTCATCGAGCGAAATTTGTAGACCACGATTTCGTCGCCGTACAAACCGTAGCGGCGCTGGCGAAAGATCACCGGACCGGGCGAACTGGCGCGCACGCACAGCGCCACCGCCAGCATCAGCGGCGCCACCAGCACCAGGATCAGCAGCGCCAGCAGCACATCGCTGATGCGCTTGACGACGCTGTTGACGCCCACGAAGGGCGTCTCGCGGATGGCGATGACGGGCATGCCGCCGAAGTTGTCGAAGCGCGCCTGCATCAGGTCGAAGATATACACGTCGGGCAAAAAATAGACGGACGCCGTGGTGTCTTCCAGTTCATCGATCAGGCGCCGGATACGCGGCTGAGCCGATAGCGGCTGGCTGATGAAGATGGTCTTGATGTGGTGCGTGCGCACGTAGGCCGCCAGTTCGGCAATCCGTCCCAGCACCGGGTGCGCAGTGGCGGCGCTGTGAAGCTCATCGATGCGGTCGTCGAAATAACCGCACATATGCAGTTGCAAATGGTCCTGGCTATCGCACACATCGGCAAACTTGAGGCCCACTTCGTTGACACCGACCACCACAACCGAGCGCAACTGTGTGCCATCCGTATCAGGACGCCGCGCCGTGCTGTAGCGCGCAGCCACATGGCTGGCAATAAGCAACGCGGGGGTACAGACAAACCAGGCCACGATCACGCGCGCGTCGTAGACATGTGCGAGCCCGCTGGCACGCCCCAGCAGCCACAGGAAGCCGCAGCTGAGCAGCCAGCCGGCGATGACTGCGCACCGGTAAGCGAGCATGCGGCCGCGGCGCCAGGCCTGGTAGGGATTGATGTGCTGGTAAATGGCAGAGGACACGAAAAACGCCAGCACCATCAGCACCAGCGCATGGCCGTTGAATGGTGCGCCATACACCATGCAGCACACGTACAGGCCGCCCATGACAATCAGCGGGTCGAGCACTCTCTGGAAAAATGCTATCAGGGGAAGATCGTTGACAGTCATGGGAATCAGGATGCCATGCTGATGCCGCCGTCGCACTGGCGCCAGCTGCCGACGCGCTGGCAGCCGTAGCCGTGGCCGTGGCCGTTGGTATTGTGCGGCACGTTGTCGTCGTGATGCCCGCCGAAGCCTGCGTTGCGGTGGAAACTGTCGTCACCGGCGCGCGCGCTGGCGCTGCTCGGGAAGGCCAGCAGCAGAAGGGGAAAACCAGGTCGCCGGATTGCTCGCATGCTTTTTCTTCCGAAAAAAGTTTGCGCCCGGCGCGGGGATCACCAGTAAGACCAGGATCCCGTGATGACAACCCAGGCACCGAGCATGCCATTCGTCACAGCATGGGCCAGGATGGGTGACCAGAGCGTGCGGTGGCGCATGAACAGCACGCTGTACGCCACGCCAGCAACAATACCGGCCAGCCAAAGATTGTGTTCAAAGCCGAACAGCACGACAGAAATGACGAAACCGCGCACGCCCGCTTGCGCAGGATCAAGCAGCAAAAAATTTGGCTGGTCGATCCAGCGCATGACAAACGAGCGCCAGAACAATTCTTCCATGACCGGCACTACCAGCGCCGCGCCGGCAATCCGTACCACCACCAGCGGCCAGTCGATGACACCGCCAGTGCGCGGATCGAAGCCGCCGGACGTGCCGATGACCATCCACGGCGCGTGCAGATTGATCCACAGGAAAAACACCACGACGCCGGCAGCGATCGCGCTCAGCATCACGCCCAACGACGGCCTGCCGATCTTTAATTCCGAGTAATCGCGCCAGAACAGCGCCAGCAGCGCCACGACCGTGACGGTCTTGACGGTATACAGCCAGCGCAGGCTGTCCGCGTCGACGCCCAGCCGGGCCAGCACATCGCCGACCAGGAAGAACGACAGGTACGCGGCAAACGGCAGGATGCGCACCCACGCCGCGCGGTCGAACGCTGGTGGCTGCGCCATCGGCTTATTCCCCGCGCGAGCGTGCTTCGATGATTTCCCAGCGCTCGAGCGCGGTCATCAGCAAATCGTCGAGTTCGGCAAAGCGCGCATTGATCCGCTTGGCGTCGGCCGGATTGGTTTTGTAGAAATCCGGCGCATTCAGTTGCTGCGTGATGGCGCTCTGCTCGTCTTCCAGCGCGGCGATCTGCTTCGGCAACTCTTCCAGTTCGCGCTGCTCCTTATAACTGAGCTTGACCTTTTTTGCGGCCGGCGCAGCAGGCGCCTCCACTGCTTTTGCAGCCGCCGCTGGTTTGGTCGCCGCCGGCGCCGGGGCGATCGATTTGACGCGCTCCCAGTCGGTATAGCCACCGACGAATTCGCGCCACTGGCCCTCGCCTTCCGCGACGATGACCTGCGTCACGACGTTGTCGAGGAAAGTACGGTCGTGGCTGACCAGGAACACGGTGCCCTTGTAGTCTTCCAGCAGTTCTTCCAGCAATTCGAGCGTGTCGATATCGAGATCGTTGGTTGGCTCATCGAGCACGAGGCAGTTGGCTGGCTTGGCAAACAGGCGCGCCAGCAGCAGCCGGTTGCGCTCGCCACCGGACAGCGATTTCACCGGCGAACGGGCGCGTTCTGGTGCGAACAGGAAATCGTTCAGATACGTCATCACATGGCGGCGCTGGCCATTGATTTCGATCCAGTCGGAACCCGGCGCGATGGTTTCCATCAGGTTGGCTTCTTCGTTCAGCTGCGTGCGCATCTGGTCGAAATACGCCACTTCCAGCTTGGTGCCCAGTTTCACGGTACCCGTATCCGGTGTCTCCAGGCCCAGGATCATTTTCAGCAGCGTGGTTTTACCGGCGCCGTTTGCACCGATCAGGCCCACCTTGTCGCCGCGCAGGATGGTGCCGGTAAAGCCGCTGACGATGACCTTGTCGCCATACGTTTTCGACACGTTTTCCATGTCCGCGACGATCTTGCCGGAACGGTCGCCGGTGGACACGTCGAGCTTGACCTGGCCCTGCTGGTCGCGCCGTGCCACGCGCGACAGCCGCAGCGCTTCCAGGCGGCGCACGCGGCCTTCGTCACGGGTGCGGCGCGCTTTGACGCCCTTCCGGATCCACACTTCTTCCTGCGCCAGGAACTTGTCGAACTTGGCGTTCTCGACTTCTTCGTTTTCCAGCAATTCAGCCTTGCGGGCCTGGTAGGTGGTGAAGTTGCCCGGGAACGACAGCAGTTTGCCGCGATCGAGTTCGATGATGCGTGTGGCGACGTTGTCGAGAAAACTACGATCGTGGGTAATGAACAGCACCGAGCCCTTAAAGTCGCGTAATAAACTTTCCAGCCACAGGATCGAGCGGAAATCCAGGTGGTTGGTCGGCTCGTCGAGCAGCAATACGTCGGGTGCCGACACCAGCGCCACGGCCAGCGCGACGCGCTTTTGCATCCCGCCGGACAAAGTGCCCATCAGCGATTCGCCCGCCAGGCTCAGCCGGTCCAGCGTGGTGGCGACCTTGTTCTCCATGCTCCAGCCATCGCAGGCGTCGAGCTTGACTTGCAGGTCGTGCATGCGTTCCATGATGGCGTCGTCGTTGCCCTGGCCGAACTGGCCGGTCAACGCTTCGTACTCCGTCAACATGGCGGCCTGCTCGCCCATGCCGGCAGCGACGGCGTCGAATACGGACATGGCCGGATCGAACGTCGGCTCCTGCTCGACGTAGGCAATTTTGATGCCTTGTTGCATGACCAGCAGGCCATCGTCGAGCTTGAAGCGCCCGGCAATGGTTTTCAGCAGCGACGATTTGCCGGTGCCGTTGCGGCCGATCAGGCCGACGCGTTCAGTGGTTTCAAGGGAAAAGTCAGCGTGATCGAGCAACGCGACGTGGCCGAACGCAAGTTGCGCCGACGAAAGGGAAATAACAGCCATATTCTGTGTGCGGGGTCCGACAGCGGCGCACTTCAGGAGGAAGGGCTGTGTCCGGAAAAATGAATGAAGCGTGCATTGTACCGACTGTACGGCCGTTGCTGGAAAATGTGAGCGGATGTTGCCAACGATGTTGCCAACTGCGACAACCACCCCTGTATAATTCGCCGTTCAGAGACTTCGCAGAACCGTTGCGAGCGGCAGCAATGGTGGTTGAGAAGCGCAGCTGGTTGAATGTACAGCAAGCATCGCAGACCGCCAGTGCAACACGCAGCAGGTTATTCGGGAGTCGCTTGCGTCGCCATCGTACAATGGATAGTACAAGGTCCTCCTAAGACTTAAATGTGGGTTCGATTCCCGCTGGCGATACCAACTACCGAACGACCCAACTCCCCCGCTTTTCTTCACCTTACCGCTGCGTCGCGTCGTTCAGCGTGTCTTTCATGCGCGCCAGCAGCACGATCAATTGTGCCTTGTCATCGGCCGGCATATCCTGCAGCAGTTCCTCGATCCAGCCCTCGTGCACCTTGGCCATGGCATTGAATGCCGCGCGGCCGTCCGGCGTCAGTTGCACGCTCGATGCGCGCCGGTCATGCGGATCGGTCACGCGCACCACCAGTTTCTCGCGCTCGAGCTGGTCGGTAATGCCGGTGATATTGCCGCCGGTGACCATCATGCGTTTGGATAATTCGCCCATGCGCAGGCCGCCCGGATGGCGTTCCAGCTGCGCCATCAGGTCGAAGCGCGGCAAGGTAATGTCGAAGGTGGCGCGCAGGCGGCTGCGAATCTCGTTTTCGATGCGCATGGTGCACGAGAGCATGCGCAGCCATATTTTCAGCGACTGATGATGGTCTTGCGTGAGGCGGGTGGCCAGGTCGAGAGGCGCATCGGAGCCCTGTGGCGTGTGGTCAATTTCGGGCATGGAGTCCTTGGTGGCGGCGTAGCTTGAAACGCTGTAGTTTACCGGTTTCGGTGCGGGGCAGTTGAGAAGCGAAAATAACGGCGCGCGGATACTTGTACGGCGCGATCTGTGCGCGCACGAAAGCCTGCAGCGCCAGCACCAGTTCGGGCCCGGCCAGGGCCGCGTCCCGCAGCACCACGTGCGCTTCGACGATCTGGCCACGCTGGACATCCGGCCGGCCCACCACTGCGCACTCCAGCACGGCCGGATGGCGCAGCAGCACTTCTTCGACTTCGACGCCGGCAATGTTGTAGCCTGCCGAAATGATCATGTCGTCGAGCCGCGCGCGATAGTAGAAATAACCGTCGGCATCCATCTCGAACGCGTCGCCGGTGACATTCCAGCCATGCACGACATAATCGACCTGGCGCGCATCGTCGAGGTAGCGGCAGCCGGTGGGGCCCTTCACGGCCAGCCTCCCGATGATGCCGGGCCCGACCATTTCGCCATCGTCGTCGAGAATGCAGGCGCGGTAGCCCGGGATGGGTTTGCCGGTGGCGCCCGGGCGAATCGCTGCACCGGCTGCCGAAATAAAAATATGCAGCATTTCGGTGGCGCCGATGCCATCGATCAGATCGATACCGGTGGCCTCCCCCCACGCCGAACGGATGGCCACCGGCAGGGTTTCTCCGGCCGACACGCACCGGGTCAGCGTCGGCATGGCAAAACCCGGCGCGATGTCAGCCATCTTGCGGTAAAACGTCGGCGCCGTGAAGCACACCGTCGCCCGATACTCCCCGATGGCGGCCAGCAAGGCTTCGGGCGACAGTTTTTCCAGCAACACGGCACAGGCGCCCACCCGCAGCGGGAACAGCAGCAGGCCACCGAGGCCGAAGGTAAAGGCCAGCGGCGGCGTGCCGATGAACACATCGTCCATCTGCGCGCCGAGTATGTGCACCGGAAAGCAGTCGCAGATGGCCACCAGATCCCGGTGAAAATGCATGGTGCCTTTTGGAATCCCGGTGGTGCCAGATGTAAAACTGATCAGGCAAATATCGTCGGCTGCGGTGTCCGGCGCGCAAAAAGGTGAGGCGTCATGCGCCATCAGCGCCTCCAGTCCGGTGCTGGCGCCCGCGCTGCCGAAACCGAGCAGCCCGGACGCGGGCACCAGGCCGGCGCATTCGTCCAGCAAACCGGCGCCGCACAGCACGGCATTCACCTGCGCCTTGGTGACGATGGCCTGCAACTCGCGCGCGCGCAGCAGCGGCATGGTGGGCACCGCGATCAGGCCGGCCTTGATCACGGCCAGGATGCAGGCGGCTGTCATCGGACAGTTGGCGCCGTGCACCAGCACCCGGTTGCCGGTGACGAGTCCGAGCGCATCGACCAGCACGTGGGCGATACGGTCGACGGTCACGCCCAGTTCGGCGTAGCTCCAGCGCGCCGCACTGCCGTCGGCACCGGCGCCGGCCAGCGCCGTACGCGCCCCCCAGCCAGCACCAAGTGCCGTATCGAGCAAGGTTGCAGCACAGTTGAGACGCGCCGGATAGGCCAGCGAAGGCAGGTCGCACACCAGCTCCGGCCATTGCGCAAGGGGCGGCAGCATGGCGCGCGCAAAGCCGTCCGCGTAACCGGACGGCTGCAAAAATGCTGGATCAAATGCTGGATTAAAACCGCTCATCGCCCCTCCATGTCCTGTTCGCTGGCCGCGACAGACGCTAGCCGATTGCTCCCGGCAGCCAGCGTGCGCGCTCGTACTGGTGCAGCACATCGCACAGTACCTCGTCGAGGACATTGTTGACGCTGGTGGCGTCGAGCCGTCTGGCAGGCGACTCGAGCAACTGCAGCGTGGCCGCCCCGGTGACGAGGCCCAGCGTGGTGCAGCCTTCGCGCAGCCGCGCCAGGCGCAGCTTCACCTCCACTTGGTCCGGTCCTTCGAGCAGGCGTTCGAGGCCCTGCCCGCCGGCCCGCAGCTGGCGTTCCAGCCCCCCCAGGTACAGCAACAGGCGCGCACTGTCGATGCCGAGCCGTAGCAAGGTATCGCGCGGCGCCTCGTCGACCGGGCTGGTACGTGCCTGCAGCGCCGCCAGGTGCATTTCTACCTGGTTCGGCTGGAACGGCTTGACGATGTAGCCGTCGGCGCCAAGGCCGGCAGCGCGCTGCATCGTGTTGCCATCCGCCGCAGCCGATATCAGCACGAAAGGCAACTCCGTGGTGCGGTTGTCGGCGCGCACTCGCGTCAACAGTTCGGTGCCCGACAAATAGGGCATGCGCAAATCGCAAAAGCACAGCGCCGGCAAGCTGCCGGCCTGCAGCAGGCGCCAGGCTTCCTCGCCGTCTTCGGCTTCGGCGATATCGAAGTCACCGCTGCTATCGACCATGTGCATCAACATCATGCGGGCGACCACATCGTCATCGACGATCAAAATTTTAGGTCGCAGTTCCATCTTTATTCTCCACGGGTTCTGTTGCCAGCGTAAAGGCGTCGAGCAACGCGGCCAGGTGTGTCATACCTGCAGTTACAGTATCCCAGCGACCCTGGTCTGCCGCCAGTTCCAGATCGGTGCACCAGCGATGCAATGCCGGTTCATGCAAGTAAGCAGCGCTGCCGCGCAAGCCGTGCAGCACCATGCCCGCCGTCCCGGCATCGCGTTGCTCCACCGCCCTGGCCAGTTCGGTCCGCCGGTGCGGCAGGTCGGCCAGGAAAGCCTCGCGCAGGCGCGTCTGCAGCGACGGCGGCGGCGCCGTCAGAGGCAATGCAGCGTCCGACGCTGGCGCACCCGCGCGTGCGTCCGTGCGCGTGGGCTCGCGCCCATGCAGGCGCAGGTCGGCCCGCGCGGCCGGGGCATCTGCGCCGGGGAACAGGCCGAACATCGCGTCGAGCTCGGCCATGCTGGGGGTTTCCGGCACCGGTTTGCCATCGGTGCCGCCCACCAGCAGCGTCAGGTCGATGCCGCGTTCGCGCTGGCGCCGGATCGCGCGCCAGACGTGTTCATGCAGCGCGTCTTCTTCAATCGGCTTGGACAAAAACGCATCCATGCCGGCGGCCAGGTAACGTTCGCGGTCTTCGCCGCTGGCGTTCGCGGTCAGCGCCACGATCATCACCCCGGGGTCGCGTACCTGCGCATCGACCGGCCCGCCGGCGCGGATCAGCCGCGTGGCGCTGGCGCCGTCCAGTTCGGGCATGCGGCCATCCATCAGAATCAGGTCGTACTGTTTGCGCGCGCAGGCAGCCACTGCGATGGCGCCGTTTTCGGCAATGTCGACTTCGTGCCCCATTTCTTCGAGCATGGTGCGCACGATGATCTGGTTGGTCGGAAAATCTTCCGCACACAGGATGGCCAGCCGGTGACTGTGCGCCAGGCGGGGCGCGGCCAGCCGGAGCGGCGGCGCCACCCCGTCCGACAGGGGCAGCACGAACGTGAACGTACTGCCGACCCCTTCCAGGCTGTGCACGGTAATCGTCCCGCCCATCAGCTCAACCAGCTGGCGGCAAATTGCCAGGCCCAGGCCGGTGCCGCCATAGCGCCGGGTGGTGGTGCTGTCGGCCTGCTCGAACTTGCCGAACAGACGCGTCAGTGCTTCGCTCGCAATGCCGATGCCGGTATCGTGCACGGTGAAGCGGATCATGTTGACCGCACCCGGGCGGCCGGCTTCCGGCTGGGGGTCGTCCAGACTGCGCTCAATGCGCAGGCTGACATTGCCGCTGTTGGTAAATTTGAAGGCGTTGCCCACCAGGTTGACCAGCACCTGGCGCAGCCGGGTCGGGTCGCCCACGACAAACCGCGGCAGTTGCTCGCCCATGCGCATCTCAAAACCGACACTCTGCCCGGCCGCCTGTTCGGCAAACAGGGTGACCACTTGGTCGATCGTGGCAGCCAGGTCGAAATCGATATTTTCCAGCGTCAGCTTGCCTGCTTCGATCTTGGAAAAATCGAGCAGGTCGCTGATCAGCGCCAACAGCAATTCGGCGTTCGCCTGGCCGCGCAGAATCTGCTCGCGGGTGCCGCCGGCCAGGCGCGCGTCGCGCAAGGCAAAGCTCAGCATGCCGATGACGCCGGCCAGCGGCGTGCGCATTTCATGGCTCATATTGGCCAGAAATTCCGACTTCTGGCGGGTCGCGTCTTCGGCTTTTTCCTTGGCCAGGCTGAGGCGCTCCTCGTTTTCCTGGAGCGCGCGGTTGGCCTCGGCCAGCTGGTCGGTATTGCGGCGCACCCGGCGCTCCTGCGCCACCAGTTCCAGCGTCTGGCGTTCGAGCTGGCGGTTCTGCAATTCGATTTCACGGGTGCGGGCGCTGACCTGGCGCTCGAGCCGGTCCTTCTGGCGCCGCAAGCGGTCCACCCGGGCCCGCATCGCCCAGTAAAAGCCGCCGACCGCCACCACGCCAGCGATCAGCCGGAACCACCATGTTTTGTAGTACGGCGGCAGGATCGTCACCGCAAGCGTGGCCGCGTTCTCGCTCCAGACGCCGTCCTTGTTGGCGGCCCGCACCTTGAACACGTAGCGACCCGGATCGAGGTTGGTGTACGTGGCATAGCGTTTCGCTGCCGTGGCGCTGACCCATTCCTGGTCGAAACCTTCGAGCTTGTAGGAGAAGCGGTTGCGCTGCGGTGCGGCAAAGTGCAAGGCTGAAAACTCGAAGGAAAACACCGAGTCGTTCGCGTCCAGCGTCACGGCGCTCGCGCGCTCGAGCGGGCCGGTCAACAGTTGCGGCCTGACCGTCTCGACAGACTCATTGAAAATCTGCAGGCCGGTAATGACGGCGCGCGGCGCCAGCAGGTTGTCGGTGATGTTGCGTGGATTAAACGCCGTCATGCCATTGTAGCCACCGAAATACAGGATGCCGTCCGGCGCGGCCCAGGCCGATCCATCGAAATAGGCGCCGTCGATGGTGCCGTCGCTGGCGCCGTATGTACGCCAGGTGCCGGCACCGGGATCGAAACGGGTCAGGCCGCTGCTGCTGATCCACAGGTGCCCGTCCTGGTCTTCGAGGATGGCCGCCACGGCATCGTCGGCCAGGCCGTCGCGCGTGGTGTAGCGCGCAAAGCGCACATCGCCGTCGGCGCCCACCATCACCCGGTTCAGGCCGACGGCGGTGCCTACCCACAGATTGCCCTTGCGGTCCTGCAGCAGGTTGCGCACTTCATCGTGGCTGATGCTGCCCGGATCGTTCGGATCGCTGCGGAAATGGCGGAAGCGTCCGGTGGCGCGGTCGAGCAGGTCGAGGCCGCCGTAGGTGCCGACCCACAACCGGCCACTGCGGTCTTCCAGCAGGGGCCGCACAAAGTTGTCGGCCAGGCTGCCTGGCTTTGCCGGATCGTGGCGATAGCTGGTCACCTGCATGGTGGCAGGGTCGAGCCGGTGCAAGCCGTTGCGGCTGGTGATCCAGAGGATGCCGGCACTGTCGAACAGCAGGCCGCGCACCGAGCGGCCTTCGCTGTCGCCGGGCGCCACGGGCACGCGCGTAAAGCGGCGCGTGGCAGTATTCAAACTGGTCAGGCCGGTGCGCCCGCCGATCCACAGCACGCCATGCCGGTCGTACGCCAGCGCGGTGACGGTATTGTCGATCAGGCTGTTCGGGTCGGTCGGACTATGGCGGTATTCGGCCACCGTGCCGCGCGCCGGGTCGTACAGGTTCAGGCCATCGTTCCCGCCCAGCCACAACTGGTCGTTGGGGGCACCCAGGATGGTGCGCACCTTGTTGTCGACTGTCGGGCTATTCAGATCGGCGTGGCTCACCAGGCGGGAAAAGCCCCCGCTGCCCAGGTCGACGCGCGAGACACCGCCATACCAGGTACCGACCCAGAACGTGCCGACGCGGTCGCGGTACAGGGCCGCGATGCGATCGTCGGCCAGACTGTGGGGATCGTTGATGTGATGGCCGAAGTTGGTATAGGTCTGCTTCGACTTGTCCCACAAAAACACCCCGTGCGCGCGACTGCCCATCCACAGCGCGCCGTTGGGTTCGCGGTACAGCGCGGTAATTTCGTCCGGCGGCAAGCCTTCGGCCGCGCCGTACAAGCGCGCCCGGTCCTTGCCGTCATTGGCGTGGCTGGCCAGACCGTTCACACCGCCCACCCACAGCGTGCCGCCGGCGTCGACCAGCAGCGCATTCACGGCTGCGCCGGTGATGCCGCCGCTGTGGTGCGTAAAGCTGTTGGTGCCCGGCATCACGCTGTCCAGACCGGACGCGGTGCCGATCCACAGGCGCCCGTCGCGCCCCAGCGCCAGCGCATTTAGTTGATCGTCGCCCAGACTGTCCGGTAAATTTTTCTGATGATGCCAGCTGACAAAGGCGCCAGTCTCCATATCGAAATGCTGAAGCCCGTCGCGCGTGGCCAGCCACAAGCCACTCTTGCCGTCGTGCAGAATGGCGCGCACCTTGCGGCTGCCGCCGCCACGCACCGTCGCTTCCCGCGAGGCAAAATGGGTGAAGCTGCGCGTGGCCGGTTCGTAGCGGTCGAGGCCGCCTTCAGTACCGATCCACAAGCGCCCCTTCCGGTCGACATGCAATGCACTGATCCAGTTGTTTACCAGTGTGCGCGCATCGCCCAGCACGTTGCGGTACACGATGACCTTGTAGCCATCGAAGCGCGACAGGCCGTTCTGCGTGCCCAGCCACATGAAACCGTCGTTATCCTGGACGATGGCCAGCGTCGATTCCTGCGCCAGGCCGGTATCGACATTCAGATGCTCGAAGCGCAGCGTGCGTGCCGGCGCGCTGGCATCGGCGCCCTGGCAGCACAGACAAAAGACCAGAAGCCAGCCGAACAGCATGCGCATGCCGCGCCACAATGAGGTACCGACTCTTTGTTCAATATCCATGTGGCGAGAGTAGCAGCCAGCCAGCCGGGGCGCAAATATTCGACGCTGCATCGATCTCCATGGACAATAAAAAAGCGCACGACAAAACGCGTGCGCCCGAAGCTGATGCAATCCTACAGGAAATTGTCTGACGAATTACAGAATGCGTTCCGGTGGCTTATCGTGTTATGCGCTGTCTTATTTGGGCTGCATGCGGATGGCGCCGTCGAGGCGGATGGTTTCACCGTTCAGCATGACGTTCTCGATGATGGCTTTGGCCAGGTGCGCGTATTCGGGCGGCATGCCGAGGCGCGGCGGGAACGGTACCATTTTACCCAGCGCATCGCGCACTTCCTGCGGCATCCCCATCAACATCGGCGTCTCGAAAATACCCGGTGCAATCGTCATTACCCGCACGCCGCTGCGCGCCAGGTCACGCGCCATCGGCAGCGTCAGGCCCACCACCGCGGCTTTCGACGCGCCGTAAGCGGCCTGGCCGATCTGACCATCGTACGCCGCCACCGAGGCAGTATTGATGATGATGCCGCGCTCGCCGGAATCGTACGCGTCGAGTTTGCCCATGGCGTCCGCCGCCAGGCGCGCCATATTAAAGGTGCCGACCAGGTTGATATTCACGGCACGCTGGAAGGCAGCCAGCGGATGCGGGCCATCTTTGCCAACAGTCTTGATGGCCGGCGCCACGCCGGCACAATTGATCAGCCCGCGCAAATTGCCGAGTGCCGCCGCCGCCGCCACCACGGCCATGCCGTCTTCCTCGACAGTGACGTCGCAGGCGACGAAGGTGCCATGCAATTCTGCGGCCAGCGCGGTGCCGGCGTCGACTTGCACGTCGGCGATGACGACCTTGCCGCCCGCTGCCGCGAGCATGCGCGCAGTGGCCGCGCCCAGGCCCGACGCGCCGCCGGTGACGATGAATACATTGTTTTCGATGTGCATTAGGGTTCCTCAGTTCTGAATCGGACAAGTTGACGTTTACGTTAACGTCAATTCCCCCGATTGTAGCGAACTTTGCGGCTGGCTGGCCCCACTTGCCCTAAAAACATTGCACCGTCGCGCCCATCGTATGACAGGTGCGCCCGGCCGGATCGACTGTCACGCCAGCGGCGCCAGCGTTGTAACGCACCCCATCGGGGCCGCTGCAGCTTCCCGCAATGCAATTGACAATTGGCACCGGCATCGGCATCAGTGGCGCCGCATTCGATGGCGTCGGATGGATGGGCAAGGTGCCGACTGGATCGGGCGCGCCCGAGGCCGGCCGCGCGGTCAGCGTCGGCCGGTAGCCTTCCGTCACGATCGGCAGCGGCAGCGGCGAACCGACGATCTGGCGGGTTGGACGGCGTGGCGCCAGTCTGGCTTTTTGCGCAGGGGTGAGCATGAGCGCCTCGGGCGCAGGGGTGAGCGCCTCGGGCGCGGGGGGTGAATTGGCCTGTGCCGTGGCGGAACCGCTCAGCAGCACCAGGGCAACGGTCCATGACAGATAACGCAACATGGCACTCCTCATTCGCGATGAAACAGACATTATCGGCGGCTGGCGCCGGCACTGGCGCGCTGCTGCGGTAGACTTCAGGCATAACAAGGAGACAAAGCATGCACGCAGCCTCACCCGCCCGGCAATACCTTGAAAAAACCTGCAGCGCCAGTGCCGCGCTCGACCATGTCCGCGACGGCGACATGATCATCGTCCCCACCGGCGTGGGCGAACCGCCCACGTTGCTGACCGCGCTGTCCGCCGAGCGGGAGCGCTTCCACGACGTCCGCGTGGCGCAAATTCTGGCGCTGCGCAAATTTGGCTACTTCGATCAGGCCAGCGCCCACCACGTGCGCCACGCCGCGCTGTTTTTTGGCGGCGCCTCGCGCGCGAGCGGCCAGGGCGGCTGGTGCGACTTCATCCCGAACTATTTTTCGGAATTGCCGACGATGATCGAACGGGGCCTGGTGCCGGCCGACGTCGTGTTCGCCATGGCATCCTCGATGAACGAACTGGGCTATTTTGCAGTCAGCCTGGGCACCGACTACACGATGGCCGCGATCGCCCGCGCGCGCGTCGTGGTGCTGGAAGTTAACCCGCATGTCCCATTTGCCCACGGCCAGTGCCACGTCCACATTTCTCAGGTGACTGCACTGGTCGAATCCAGCGATCCGCTGCTGGAAGTGGGCTTGCCGACCATTGGCCCGGTCCAGGAAGCCATCGGCAAATACGTGGCCGACATGATCGACGACGGCGCCACGCTGCAAATCGGGTACGGCGGCATTCCCGACGCCGTGGTGATGCAGCTCACGAGCAAAAACGATCTGGGCATCCACACCGAAATGATCGGCGACGGCATCCTGACGCTGGTCGAAAGCGGTGCCGTCACGAACCGCAAAAAAACCCTGTTGCCGGGAAAAATGGTGGCGACGTTTGCGCTCGGTTCGGACCGGCTGTACCGCTTCATGCACCACAATCCGATGCTGGAAATGCATCCGTCGAATTTCACCAACGACCCGTACATCGCCAGCCAGAACGATAACCTGGTCGCCATCAACGCCACGCTGCAAATCGACCTGCTCGGCCAGTGCGGCAGTGAAAGCATCGCCCACCTGCCCTATTCCGGCACCGGCGGCCAGGTCGATTTCGTGCGCGCTGCCAATCGTTCACGCGGCGGTAAAGCGTTCATCGTGCTGCCGTCGACCGCCAAGGATGGCACCATTTCGCGCATCGTCCCGGCCCTGTCGCCCGGTACGCATGCCACCACCAGCAAGAACGATGTCAATTACGTCGTCACCGAATACGGCGTGGCGCAATTGCGCGGCAAGTCGGCCAAGCAGCGCGCGCAGGCGTTGATTGCCATTGCCCATCCGGACCTTCGGAGCTGGCTGCGGCAGGAAGCTAACAAATTGTGTGTGTTTTAAGCAAACAATGATGATGTGTCCACGCTTCGTTCATGCTCGGCAACGATCCAGCCAGGCTAATCAGCATTATCTACACCAGCAGAGCCATCGTTCGTGATTTTTAATCAACAAGTGTCGAGATAATTTACACAAAAGGTCTTATGAAATAGTTATTTCTTATAAACCATTGATTTAAAACAACAATATTCCAAAGGCATGGAAATTGCTAGGAAAGTCAGTATCTTTCTTAGGAGAATTCATGAAGCAAGTTGCACAGACTTTCCGCCGCGTTGCCATCGCTGCCGCTATCGCCCTTACTTCGGCCAGCGCCTTCGCAACGCCGGTCAATGCCATCGACAACGGTGGTTTTGACAGCCCGACACAAAGTCAGGGCGGCTTTTTGTACCTGACCGGCACGCATAACGGGTGGACCTACGGCGGCGGCGCCTACGGCAATGCGGGCGTTGCGACTAACAACTCCGCGTTCAATGTCACCGGCGCCACTGGCCAGGTAGGCTTGCTGCAACAGACCGGCACGATTTCGCAAAATTTCATCCTGACCCAGAACAAGCTGTCGATCTCCTTTACCGCCGAAGCGCGTAACTGGGCCAACGGTGGCAACAGTATCGCGGTGCTGATCGACGGCGTGGCGCTGATTTTTTCCGGCGCGACCTCGGTCCTGCCAGTCACGAATAACACCTTTACGGCGTTCGCCAGCGACTTCGTTTCACTGACCGCTGGCGTGCATACCCTGACCTTTGCCGGCCTGGGCCCTCGAAACCAGGACCACACGACCTTTATTGACAATGTGGTGCTCACCGCCGTCCCGGAGCCAGTGACCCTCGGCCTGTTTGGCCTGGGTTTGGTGGCACTCGGCGCTACCCGCCGCAAGGCACGCAAGCAGGCGTAATCGCCCGCAACGCTGCACCAGAAAGCCCGCGGTCGGCGCGGGCTTTTTTTTGTCCGGCGATGTCAGTGAAAAGGATTGAGCAGCGCCAGGCCGAGCGGCAGGGCTGCCGTGAAACCCGGGCTCTCGACGTCGCGTGTGACGAGCGTCATGCCGGGCCGCAGCAGCGCAATGGCCGCCATCTGGCGGTCCGAGGCATGCGGGTCTTTTTTCACGCCGGCGTTCAGCATGCCCCAGATGCGCGCGGCGTCGACATCGAACGGCAAGACGCGCTGAGCGTACTGGTGCAGCAGTCCGTCCTGCAGCCAGCGGGAATACATTGCCACCTTGGTGGTGCTGCCCGCCAGCCGGAGTTTCTCAATGCCGGCCTGGATTTCGCCGATGACCTGGACGGACAGGTAGAGATCTTCGGGCTGACAGCGCGTGAAAAAATCGACGACGCCCGGGTTGGCGTCACCTTTCTTGCGGTATTCCGACACCACATTCGTATCAAGCAGATACACCGTCAGACCTCGAACAGGTCGTCGGGATCGTCCTTGAAGTAAGGCATGTCGGCCAGCACATCGGTGAAGCTGCGTTTTTTCGGGCCGGTCAGATTGTCGCGCACATGTGCGCGCAAGACCACGCGGTGCTCCTCTTCCACGCTGCGTTTGTTCGCAGAAGCCAGGCGGCGCAAACCGTCGGCAACGTCGTCTTCGAGTTCACGTACAAGTAATTGCGCCATGGATTTCTCCTGATATCAATGCTATCAAATAAGTCTACACGACTTTCTGTTTACTGCAAGGCGCAGTGACAAGCGGAAACGCGTGGCACGCGAATGTATGGGCGTGAAATGCTGACAATCATCAGGTTCATTCACACTTCAGCCAAGGATCTCCATGAGCATGGCCATCACTCCCAATGATCACGTCTGGGACGCCGACAGCGCCAAAATCACCTTGATCGAGTGTGGCGATTTCGAATGCCCGTACTGCGCCCGCGCCCACCAGTCGCTGGTGAGCCTGCTGCCCGCATATGGCGACGATGTGCGCCTGGTCTACCGCCACTTCCCCCTGACCGGCATGCATCCGGACGCCAGGCCAGCAGCCGAAGCGGCGGAAGCAGCCCACGCCGAGGGCAAATTCCGGGAGATGCACGACGCGCGAGGAGGCGCGTCAAAGTGGCAAATAGGCGGCGCGCGTCGCGCAGGATGCCGCCGCCGGCAGCAAGGCCGGCGTGCATCGCACTCCCACGTTTTTCATCAACGGCGTTGCGTTCGACGGCGACTCGGATGAAGCGTCGCGCGACGCAGCGCTGGCTGCCGCACTGAAAGGCTAGCGGTTAGTTGGCAAGGGCAGCGGCGCCATCAGGCCCGGTCCGTACTGGGCGACGGGTGCCGCAACATTCAGCCACCCACCCACCGGCAGCAATGGCACCAGCAACAGCGCCACGATATTGATAATTTTGATAAGCGGATTGATGGCCGGACCGGCGGTGTCCTTGTACGGGTCGCCGACAGTGTCGCCGGTGACAGCGGCCTTGTGGCTGTCCGAGCCCTTGCCGCCGAAGTTTCCATCCTCGATATATTTCTTGGCATTGTCCCAAGCGCCGCCGCCGGTCGTCATCGAGATGGCGACGAACAGGCCGGTGACGATGGTGCCCATCAACATGCCACCCAGCGCGGCCGGGCCCAGCAGCATCCCGACCACGATCGGCACTACCACCGGCAACAAGGACGGCAGGATCATTTCGCGGATGGCCGACGCAGTGAGCATGTCGACTGCCTTGTCGTATTCCGGCTTGCCGGTGCCATCCATGATGCCCTTGATGTCGCGGAACTGGCGCCGCACTTCGACGACGACAGCGCCCGCCGCGCGTCCCACCGCTTCCATCGCCATCGCGCCGAACAGGTAAGGCACCAGGCCGCCGATGAACAGGCCGACAATCACCAGCGGGTTGGCCAGTTCGAACAGCACGTGCTTGCCGGCCAACTCCAGCGAGTGGGTGTAATCGGCGAACAACACCAGCGCGGCCAGGCCGGCCGAGCCGATCGCGTAGCCTTTCGTGACGGCCTTGGTGGTGTTGCCGACCGCATCCAGCGGATCGGTAATGGCACGCACCGATTCAGGCATGCCGGCCATCTCGGCAATGCCGCCGGCGTTGTCGGTGATGGGGCCATACGCGTCGAGAGCAACGATGATGCCGGCCATCGACAACATCGACGTGGCGGCGATCGCAATCCCGTACAGGCCGCCCATGGCATACGCTGCGAGGATGGCCACGCAGACGGCCAGCACCGGATACGCGGTCGACTTCATCGACACGCCGAGGCCGGCGATGATGTTGGTGCCATGCCCGGTTGTCGAGGCTTCGGCAATGTGGCGCACCGGCTTGAAGTCGGTGCCGGTGTAGTACTCGGTGATATACACCATCAGGCCGGTGAGCACGATGCCGACCACGGTGCAGCCGAGCATCCGGTACAGCATGTCCTGGTCACGCCAGATCAGCCACGACACCACGCCAAAGCCAAGCAGCGACAACATTGCCGCCCACCACAACCCGGTGTACAGCGCTGCCATGATCTTCTTGCCCGGCCTGGCCTTGACCATGGCGCAGCCGACGATCGACGCGGGAATCGACACCGCGCCCAGCAACAACGGATACAGCACTGCCTCGGCCAGGGTATCGGTGAACGACAATGCGCCCAGCAGCATGGTGGCGATCAGCGTCACGACGTAAGTTTCAAACAGGTCGGCTGCCATGCCGGCGCAGTCGCCGACGTTGTCGCCGACGTTATCGGCAATCACCGCCGGATTGCGCGGGTCGTCTTCGGGAATGCCGGCTTCGACCTTGCCAACCAGGTCGGCCCCGACGTCGGCGCCTTTGGTAAAAATGCCCCCGCCGAGACGCGCGAAAATGGAAATGAGCGAGGCGCCAAACGCCAGCCCGATCAGGGGCTGGATGACATCGTGCGACAGGACCATGTCGGCGCGCGTCAGCAGCAGCCAATAGAACAGCGTGACGCCCAGCAGGCCGAGGCCAACCACCAGCATGCCGGTGATGGCGCCGCCCTTGAACGCGATGTTGAGGGCCGCGTCCATGCCGACCGTGGCGGCCTGCGCCGTGCGCACATTGGCGCGTACCGAGACGCCCATGCCGATGAACCCACAGGCGCCGGACAGCACGCTGCCAATCGCAAAGCCAAGCGCGGTATACGCATCGAGAAGAAAGAAAATCGCCACCAGCAAGATGACGCCGACAATGGCAATTGTGCGGTACTGGCGTGCCAGATAGGCGTTGGCGCCCTCCTGGATGGCCTGGGCGATCTGCTGCATGCGCCCGCTGCCGGCATCCTGGCGCAGAATCCAGGCGCGCGACCATACACCATAGACCACGGCAAGCACGCCGCAGCCCACTGCAAAGATGAGCAGATTGAATGCCATACCGTCTCCTTGGTTCTTTTAATTAAGCAACACAAACACACTGCAACGTGTACTGCGTACTGCAAAACTGTGAACACATGCGACGGATGGCGTCATCCGCAAAAACCAACGGACCCGCAGGTCCGTTGTTAATACTAAATTCGCTTACGCCGACAGCGCAGCGAAAGCTGCATCGCGGACTTGCTCGACCGGACCGATCCCGGTAATTTTGCGATATTTTGGTGCACCCGGCAGACCGGATTCGGCCCACTTGGCATAGTAGCCCAGCAGCACTTCGGTCTGGTTGTGGTACACCGCCAGGCGCTTCATGACCGTCTCGGCCTTGTCATCGTCGCGCTGCACCAGCGGTTCGCCGGTAACGTCGTCGACCATCGCCACTTTCGGTGGATTAAACACCGTGTGGTAGACGCGGCCCGAACCCGGATGGCTGCAACGGCCGCTCATGCGCTCGACAATGGACGCGTCCGGCACATCGATTTCCAGCACGTAATCGATATTGATCCCGTTTTCTTTCATTGCATCGGCCTGCGCAATCGTGCGCGGAAAGCCGTCGAACAGGTAGCCATTGGCGCAATCGGCATCCTGCAGGCGATCCTTGACGAGGCCAATCATGATGTCATCCGACACCAGACCACCGGCATCCATCACCTGTTTTGCTGCCAGACCGAGCTCGGTGCCCGCCTTGATCGCGGCGCGCAACATGTCGCCGGTCGAGATCTGGGGGATGTTAAATTTTTCCTTGATGAAATTTGCCTGTGTACCTTTTCCGGCACCAGGCGCTCCTAACAAAATGAGACGCATGAAGATTCCTAAAACAAATTTTGAAGATGGGTTGATTCTTTGGCGACAAACTGCGGATGGTGCATATCTGACTAGCTTGGTACGAAACTTAACACACATGCAGTCAAAAATGCCATCCCCCGGGCAACTTGCCAACCATTAATTGATGTAGCGCAGACTTTCCAGCGATAACTTTTCTGCCAGATCAAGACGGGTAGAAAAGTCGGACTCTGGCAAGATCGGCTGGTGTATCGACGCCCGCTGCCGGTGCACTGTCGGTGATGTGCACCGCAATGGGCACCCCGTGCCACAGCACGCGCAATTGTTCCAGCGCCTCGGTGGTTTCAATCGGCGACGGTGCCAGCGTGGGGTAGGCCTGCAAAAAAGTGTTGCTATATGCATACAAGCCGATATGCCGCAGCGGCGTGTAGCCAAGCGGCAAAACCTCCTGGCTGGCGGCGAAACCATCGCGGTGCCAGGGAATTGCGGCGCGCGAAAAATACAGCGCATTGCCGGCGCCGTTCAACACCACTTTGACCACGTTCGGATTGAACAGGTCGGCCGCATCGTGCAACGGGTGGGCGCAGGTGGCCATCGGTACCGACGCATTGATCCGTCCTGCACACGCAGCCAGCAGCGCCGGATCGATCAGCGGCTCGTCGCCCTGCAGGTTGACGACGACGGCGTCTGGCGCCAGGCCAAGCTGCAGCGCCACTTCGGCGATGCGGTCGGTGCCGGACGGATGGTCGGCGCGCGTCATGCACACCTCGATGCCGTGCGCCGTGCACGCGGCGGCAATGTCGGCATGATCGGTCGCGACGACGACCCGGTCAGCGCCCGACCTGGCGGCCTGCTCGGCCACGCGCACGACCATCGGCTTGCCACCGAGGTCGGCCAGCGGTTTATTCGGCAGCCGGGTCGACGCCAGGCGCGCCGGAATGATGACGGTAAACGACATCGGCCTTCAGACCGGGACGATTTTGCGGGCCTGATCGACCCACATGATCGGGATGCCATCACGGACCGGAAACGCCAGGCGGTCGGCGCGGCAAATCAGTTCCTGGGCTTTTTTGTCATGCTCAAGCGGTCCCTTGCACGACGGGCAGACCAGGATATCAAACAGGCGAGCTTCCACGACATTTCTCCACAATTTGGGCGGCCAGCGCAGCATCGATGTGCGCCGTGACCGGGACGACCCACAGGCGCGGATCGTTTTTCAGGTTTTCAATTTGCCCACATTTTACTGCATCCTTCTCCGTGATCAGGATCACGTCCGCATCGAGGCCGGAAAACGGATCGTCGCGGAAGTCGTGATGGTCCGGCAGCGGGCGTGCGGCAAAGGCCAGGCCGGCTGTCGTCAGCATGGCAAAAAAGCGTCCGGGATTGCCGATGCCGGCCGCGGCCGCCAGACGCTGGCCCCGCAACGACGCCAGCGCCACCCGTTCGTGCGGTGCGGCCAGGCGTTCGGCAAATGTTCCCAGCAGTTGCATCTGGAACGGCGCGCCCCCGACCTGCGCCGCCAGTTGCGCGCTGATCAGCGGCGCATTGACGATGGTGAAATCGCGCCGGCGCGACGGCGGCTCGCGCAGCGGTCCGGCCGGCAGCAGCCAGCCATTGCCCACGCCGCGCCCGTCGAACAGCATCAGTTCGATGTCGCGTTGCAAGGCGTAATGCTGCAAACCGTCATCGGCAATAATCACGTCGACGTGCGGATGCGCGGCCAGCAGGGCCAGGCCGGCCGCTGCGCGCTGACGCCCCACCACCACCGGGCAGCCAGTGCGACGCGCCATCAGCAGCGGCTCGTCGCCGACGTCGCGCGCGCGCGCATCGCGCGCGACTTCCCGCGGCGCCACGCCGTCACCACCGTGGCCGCGCGAAATGATGCCCGGCGTGAACCCGGCAGCTTGCAACGCTTCGGCCAGCCAGATTGTCAGCGGGGTCTTGCCGGTGCCGCCGATAAAAATATTCCCGACCACGATGACCGGCACCGGCAGGCGCGTCGAGGCCAGCGTGCCGCTACGGTAAAGCCGCGCGCGGATGGCCGATAACGCGCGAAACAGCAGCGCCACCGGCCACAGCGCGCACGCGAGCGGCCCGCGTTTGCGCCAGGCATTGGTGACGATGGTTTCGAGGGAAGAATTCGACATGGAAAGACCGGCGCCGCGCAGGATGGCGGCGCCTGGCGTTACTTTACTTCTTGCTGCCGGTCTGGGCCGCGAACGTCAGCTTGTCGTAGCCGGCCACGCGCGCCGCTTCCAGCACATTGATGACCATCTGGTGCATGGCGAACTGGTCGGCATTGACGATGACCACCGGCGATACACCGGGCGCCGCCGGCTTGCCATTGGCGCCGGCACTGGCAGCTTTTTTCAGGTCGTCGGCCAGGCCGGCAACACTGTGAAACGCCACCGGCTCGTTGTTGACCGTGTAGTTGCCCTTGGCGTCGACCGTGACATTGATCTCGAATGGCTTGTCGACGGCTTTTTCAGCGTCGGCTGTCGGCAGTGTGATCTGCAGCTCGGTGAACTTGCTGTAGGTGGTCGTGACCATCAAAAATATCAGCACCACCAGCAGCACGTCGATGAACGGAATCAGGTTGATCTCCGGCTCTTCGCGCTTGCGTCCGCGCCTGAAATCCATCATTTGCGCGTCCCGTGCACCACGTCGACAAATTTCACCGCCTGCCCTTCCATGTCGACGATGAAGCTGTCGACCAGGCCGCGGAAGTGGCGGTAAAACACCAGCGCAGGCATGGCGATGGCCAGACCGAAACCGGTGTTGTACAGCGCCACCGAGATGCCGTGCGCGAGCTGCGCCGGGTTGGTGCCAGTGGCGTTTTGTGCGCCAAAAATTTCAATCATCCCGACCACGGTGCCGAACAAACCCATCAGCGGCGCCAGCGAGGCGATCGTGCCAAGCGTGTTCAGGAAGCGCTCGAGCGTGTGGGCGACGCCGCGGCCGGCTTCCTCGATCGATTCCTTCATCAGCTCGCGCGGCGAATCGACATTGCGCAGCGCCGCGGCCAGCACGGTGCCCAGCGGCGAATTGGTTTCGAGTTGATTGATGACGTCAGGCGTGACCTTGCCGCTGCGATAGACGCGGATGACTTCGTCAAGCAAGGGAGGCGGCAGCAACTTGCTGCGACGCAAATAGATAAGGCGCTCAATGATGAGAGCGAGCGCAATAATCGAGGCGATCAGCAACAACCAGATCGGCCAGCCTGCAGCTTGAAGAATGGCGAGCAAAACGAACTCCTGAAAGAACAGACAGTGGGTGGAAACTAAGCGGAACAAGCAATGCCGCAATGTAACGTGTTGGCACGATTGCGGCAAGTCCAGTTCTGCACATCTTCTGTGGATAAGATTGTTAGCAAAGCATTTGACTTACCGCAAGTACCTTGATTTATAAGGGAAATATCGGCTTGCGCAAAAACAAGGCAGTCAGGATAAGCTGATTTTCTGTCGCAATTCCGGCAAATGCTGCCATGTCACACTAACGCGGTTGCAAACACATTCTGTGGACAACTGTGTGAGCAATCGCAAACAGCTCTCATCAAGCTCTTGATATTAAACGACTTTACTGCGATGCGTAAAATTTAGGCAGGTGAGCCGGGACATGCAATTTTCAACATCAGAAAATCTCTGCACATATTCTGTGGACAAGATTGTGTGCAAGCATTATCACGAAATGCTATCTCCTTGAACCTACGGCAAAAAACCAGACTGATGCATTTTATGGCAACGGTGGAAAAAGTTGCTCAAACGCGCCGTTTGCATCTTGTATTGGCGTATTTTTCTGCGGCTCGACCTCTCTCCATGTCCCACCACGCGCTTTTGCACATCTTCTGTGGACAACAATGTGCGCAAGCACCATTGCACTTGGCCAAGTGATTGATTTCAATGAGGAAGTTGCCTGATGCGAGAAATTTGCGCAGTGGACAATGCCGCTTGTACCGTAAAGTTCTGCACGGAATATGTGGATAACTTTGTGGGTTACGCGCCGGCGCCGGCCCGAAGCCCTTGATCCATAAGGGTTTTTTGGCACTGCTTAAAATCAACGCAAGCGCGTAAACGCGTTGCGAATCAAGTGTTTAGCGCGTATATCGCGGCTTGGCATTAAGATGATGGCATCGCCGCCACGCACGCAGACGCTTGCTCACCCACACTCACCACACCATGCTCTTCCCAGACGATCAAGAACCCGGCCAGGCCGCACCCGCTGTCATCAGCGTCACCGCCCTCAATCAGCAAGTGGCGCGCCTGCTCGAACGCAGTTTCCCGCTGACCTGGATCAGTGGCGAAATCTCGAATTTCACGCGCGCATCCTCCGGCCACTGGTACTTCACGCTGAAAGACGATGCCGCGCAGGTGCGCGCCGTGATGTTCCGCGGCCGCGCCCAGTACGTCGGCTTCACGCCGCGCGAGGGCGACAAGGTCGAAGTGCGCGCCCTCGTCACGCTGTACGGCGCGCGCGGCGATTACCAGATCAATGTCGAGGCCATCCGCCGCGCCGGGGTCGGGCAGTTGTACGAAGCGTTCCTGCGCCTGAAAGAAAAGCTGGCCAATCTGGGGTTCTTCGACCAGGACCGCAAGCGTCCGCTGCCGATGTTCGTGCGCAGCGTGGGCGTGGTCACCAGCCTGCAGGCGGCAGCCCTGCGCGATGTGCTGACCGCCTTGCGCCGGCGCGCGCCGCATGTGCGCGTGGTGCTGTATCCGACGCCAGTGCAGGGCCAGTTTGCAGCCGACAAAATTGCCGAAGCCATCATGACGGCGTCGCACCGCGCCGAAGTCGATGTGCTGCTGGTATGCCGCGGCGGTGGCTCGATCGAGGATTTATGGTCGTTCAACGAAGAGGTGGTGGCGCGCGCCATTGCGGCGTGCAGCATGCCGGTGATCGCCGGTGTCGGTCATGAAACCGACTCGACCATCGCCGATTTTGCCGCCGACGTGCGCGCCGCCACGCCGACTGCCGCGGCCGAACTGGCTGTCACGCCGCGCGCCGACTGGCTGGCCTCGCTGCAGGCCGACGCGCTCGATTTGCGCCGTGCGATGCGGCGCATCCTGTCCGATGCCAGCCAGGGACTCGACCATGCCAGCCGCCGTCTGCAGAGCCCGTCGGCGCAGGTCGGCCAGCAGCGTCTGAAGGTGCTGGCACTGGCCACGGCACTGACGCATGCGGTGCGCGCCCCGGTCAACCAGCGCCGCCTGGTGCTGGTGCAATTGCGCCAGCGCTGGGCCCGCCATCGCCCCGACGTGCGCTCGCTGCAGGCGCGCGTGCAATCGGAGAGCCGGCACATGGCGGCCAGCTTCCATAACAGCATCAAGGCGCGCCACGAGGCCCTGGGCGCGCTGGCCGCGCAACTCGAACTGCTGAACCCGCAGCGCACGCTCGAGCGCGGCTATGCCATCGTCAGCGATGCCAATGGACACGTGCTGCGCGCCCCAGGCCAGCTGCACGCGCACGCGCGCCTGCAGGTGCGCCTGGCGGAAGGCACGGCCGGCATCGTTGTCGCAGCCGTCGATTGACGTTTTCACTAGCCGAAAGTGCAATGACGGCCCATCCGAATTACAATACCTGTCGCTGCGCGCGATTCGCCCGCGATGCCACCTGCTGACCCACCTGATAAAAGGAACAAGACATGGAACACACTCTGCCGCCACTGCCGTACGCCAAAGACGCGCTTCAGCCACACATGTCGGCTGAAACCCTGGAATACCACTACGGCAAGCATCACCAGGCCTACGTGACCAACCTGAACAACCTGATCAAGGGCACCGAGTTCGAAAATATGTCCCTCGAAGAAATCATCAAGAAATCTTCCGGCGGCATTTTCAACAATTCGGCCCAGGTATGGAACCACTCGTTCTTCTGGAACTGCATGGCGCCAAACGCCGGCGGCGCACCAACCGGTGCCGTGGCTGACGCCATCAACGCCAAATGGGGTTCGTTCGACAAGTTCAAAGAAGAATTCCAGAAGTCGGCTGTCGGCAACTTCGGTTCGGGCTGGACCTGGCTGGTGCAAAAAGACGGTGGCGTCGACATCGTCAACACGTCGAACGCCGGCACGCCGCTGACCGGTACCGACAAGCCTTTGCTCACCTGTGATGTCTGGGAGCACGCTTACTACATCGACTACCGCAACGCCCGTCCAAAGTTCGTCGAAGGTTTCTGGAACCTGGTGAACTGGGAATTTGTTAACAGTAACCTGGCATAAGCATTGCCGGTGCAGTGATCGCGGCCCGCTTCATGCGGGCCGTTTTTAATTCAGGAGAACGCATGGTGCGCGTACTGTTGGTCGAAGACGATGCCCGCTTGGCCAGGCTGGTGATGGAATACCTGAATAACTACGAGTTTTCAGTGGAACTGGTCACGCGCGGCGACGAAGCGCTGGCGCGTTTTCACGCCAGCCAGCCCGATATGGTGGTGCTCGACCTGATGCTGCCGGGCACCGACGGCATGGTGGTCTGCCGCCAGTTGCGCGCCGTGTCCGATGTCCCGATTCTCATCCTCACCGCACGCGAAGATTCCTACGATGAAGTGTCCGGGCTGGAACAGGGCGCCGACGATTTCGTCAACAAGCCGGTGCAGCCGCGCGTGCTGCTGGCGCGCCTGCGGGCGCTGGCGCGGAGACGAACCAGCGCGGCGCCGGAGCCGGCGGTTAACGCACCTGCACCTGCACCCGCGCCAGCCGCTGTCAGCGCCACGCCGGTCTACAGCTTCGGCGCGCTGCACATCGTCACAGCAGACCGCAGCGTGGTCTGGCGTGGCCAGGAGTGCGTCCTCAGCAATACCGAATACAAGCTGCTGCTGGTGCTGGTGGAATCGGCCGGGCGGGTGTTGTCGCGCGATGCCTTGCTGAAAAAAATGCGCGGCATCGAGTTCGACGGACTCGACCGCAGCATCGACAACGCCATTTCCAAACTGCGCCGCCGCTTCGACGATACCGATTCGAGCAAGATCAAGACGGTATGGGGCGAAGGCTATCTGTTTTCGCCGTCGGCGTGGGCCTAGTTGGCAAATAGCGGGGTAATTGCCAGCGGCGCGCTGATGGTGCCCAGCTGCACCCGCTGCGGCCCGCCAAACCGGTAAGTCACCACCGGAAAAGTGGCGTCGCCATCGCCGGAAAACGGCGCACCGGGCGCGGCTGTCAGACGGGTTTCGATGCCCGCGCGCAGTACCACCGGCGCGGCCGGACTGCCCTTGCTGAACACGAAACGCACGCCGACGCAACGGCTTGCACCGAACACCGTCATCTGGCGCGCAAACGCCAGCGCCTGCTCGCAGCCCTGGCGCAAGTCTTCGCTGTCATACAAATTATCCGGACGCAGCGCAATGGTCACCTGGGGCCGCACGGAAAACGGCCCCAGCGGACGGTTCAATTGCAGCGCTGCATTCTCGTCGAAGGCCGCGCGCATCAACGGAAACAGCGTGCGCAGCGTGGGATCGAGCGGAAAATTTCCCTGGCTGGTTTTGCCGAGGATCAGCAACTGGGCACCGGTGGCGTCCACGCCTGCGGTGCGCGGCAACACCTGCAGATGCTGTTGCAGCAGCGACTTCGGTCCGCCATATTTTTCGAACACCACCATGGCGCGGTAAGCATCGCGGTAAGCTACCCAGTCGCCACCCGGCGCCGTGCCCGCCTGCACGCCTGGCATGAAAGCCAGCGCGGCGATGAGGGAGAAAAGGCGGCGCGGGCGCATGGTCAGAACCGGAACGCCAGTGCAGTCGACGCGGCCACACCGGTGGTGCGTACCACCAGTGGGCTGAGCCGCGCGGAACCGAGCTGGCGCGTGGCGTCGAGCGACGACACCAGCATCCAGGACGGCGTCAGGCGCCAGTGCCAGTGCGCACCCACGCGGGCATCACGCCAGCCCCCCGCAGCGTCGAACAGCGGATGGCCGCTACGGACCGACTGGTCGTTGTCAATGCCGAAAAAAGCCTGGTTGTAGTGGCGGTTGGCCAGCGTCAGTCCGGCGTCGAGGGTGATCGCATGATACGGCGACGGAGCCAGATCGACTGCCTGAATGCCGACAGTAAAAGTGGCGCCGTTGCAGTCGTTGCCGGCGCCGTACAGCGCGTTCGACGTCAGCCGCAGTGACGGCGCCAGCCATGCGTTGAAGAACGCGCCGCCCTCGAGACGGCGGGCGATGGACGGCAAGCCATTCAGGCGATTGCCCGACGCCAGCACCGTGGCGTTGTACTGCACCAGCTCCGTGGTCAGCTGCGGCAGATTGCCCTTCCCTGCCAGGCGCTGGATACCGATGGCACTGGCACCGTCGCCGCCATCGTCGCGGCCGGGATGCAGCGCCAGCAGCGGTCCGTATTCGAACAGCGGACGGGTGGACAGGTGCAGCCCGGCCGTCATGCCGGAGACAAACACCCCGTTGCTCCACTGTGCCTGCAACACGGGCAGCAGGCGCGCGCGGCGCTCGTCGGCACCGGCATAGCGCGGGGCCGACACCAGGCCGAGGCCAACGTAGGTATCGCCGCTACCATCGGGCATTGGATTCGGTACCGGCGTCTGTGCGCCCGCCGCCGCGCCGGTCAGGGCCAGAGCGGCAAACAGGGTGCTGCACAGGGCGACCTCAGTCAATATGTTCATCGGGACCAGACGGCTAAACGGAAAGCTTGCATTCTACGACGCGGCCAAATGCGCAACGCCATTCAACGGGCACGTGAAAAAAACCCGTCCGACGCCAGGCGCCGGACAGGCAAACGGAAAAACGCTGAATACCGCCATGATAAATTGCTTGGCATCACGGCGTTACCGTGCAGTTGTCCGCCAATTGTCGTCAATTTGTAGCTACGTTGAAACCGATTGACCGCATACAATGGCCGCCATGAATCGCCTGTTCCTGCGCGTGTTCCTGCGCTTTTTCCTGCCCCTGATGCTGTCGGTGGCCGTGGCCAGCGCCATTGTCTGGTTTGCCATCACGCGGGTATTCGGCGACCCGGTCGACGACATGGCGCGGCGCCAGGCAGCCGCCCAGATTTTCCTGCTCGAACAATACGTCGACAAGGCACCCGTCGATGAATGGCTGACGCGCCTGAACACCGTGCGCGAAGTCGCCGGTTCCCACTACGATCTGATTCCGCTCGCGCAAGCCCGCACTGGCCTGACCGCTGCCGGACAGGCCGCACTGATGCGCGGCGCCGTGGTGCTGGACCTGCCGGCCAAATCGTTCCTGCGCCGCGTCGACCTGGACGGCGCGCATTACGTCGGCAGCGATGAAGACGTGGTGCGCGCGCGCGATTTGCCGATCGATCTGGCCGTGGCGCTGAAAATGGAAGCGCTGCGCTTTTTTATTGTCGCGCTGGTGCTGCTGGTGCCGATCGGACTCTGGTCGCGCCGCCACTGGCAAGGTTTGCAGGCGCTCGGCCGCGTGGCCGATGACTTCGGCGCCGGCAAACTGGCCGCGCGCGCGCGCATGCATCCGTCGAACAGCATGTACCCGCTGGCCGAGCGCATGCACGACATGGCCGGGCGCATCGACAGCCTGCTGACGGCGCAGACCACGCTGCTTCATTCGGTTTCGCACGAACTGCGCACGCCCATCGCCCGGCTCAGCTTTGGCCTGGCACTGCTGGAAGACGGCAGCGACGACCCGGCGCTGCACCAGCGCGTGCATGCCATGGCAGGCGATGTGGAAGAGCTGAATGCCCTGGTGGGCGAGTTGCTGGCCATGACCAGGCTCGATGGCGCGCAGACGCTGCAGCGGGCACCGTGCGACCTGGCCGCGCTGCTGCATGCCTGCGTGGACGCGCTGCCGCCCTTGCCTGCTTCCACTGTCACGGTGGCACTGGCGTTGGCCGATCATTTGCCGCCCGTCGATGCCGATGGGCGTTTGCTGAGCCGCGCTGTCACCAATTTGCTCGGCAACGCGCGCAGGTATGCGGACACGCGCGTGCTGCTGCGCGCGGCGCGCGCGGGCGATGACGTGACGATTACCGTGGAGGACGACGGCCCGGGCATTCCGGAGGACGCGCGCGAACAGGTGTTTGCGCCGTTCTACCGCCTCGACCGCAGCCGCGATCGGGCCACCGGCGGCTTCGGCCTGGGCCTGGCGATTGCGCGCAAGGCGGTGCAACTGCACGGTGGAAGTCTGGTGGTGCAGGATGGGGAATTGAAAGGGGCCAGCATGGTGATCACGCTGCCCCTGTCGGATACGGCCTGAATTACTTCGGCGGCGGTTCGGGCGTCACGTTCATGGCCGCGTACCACAGGTGCTGCCACCAGTGCTCGCGCGAGTGCACGACAGACAGGCACACCTTGTCGAACGTCCCCTTGAACACGGGGTCGCCGCACTTCCCGCTCATCAGGGCAAAGCGCTGGTTCTCGGCATTGACCAGCGCGATGGCCAGCCAGATCGTGATGCCGCAAAACACCACGGCCAGCGTCATCGCCAGCTGGTTGACCCAGGTGAGGTCGTACAGGTCTTCATCGAGCGGGCGCGAACCATCGTAGATTTTGAGGATCTTGCCCTGCTTTTCAGTCACTTTGCCTTGCTTGTCGTTCATTTGGTTTTTGCGGCTTTCGCTACCAGGAAGTCTGCCACCTGCAAGGTCGAACGGAACAACGCCTGTTCATCGCGGGTTTTATCGCTGTTGGCTACCAGCGATGGCGCCGTCATGTACTTGCCATCGATGATCAGCACCGGCGCAAACTCGACCTTGTACGCGGTGATCAAGGCGCTGGCGCGTTTCATTTTGGTCTGCACACCGAACGAATTCCATGCATCGAGGAATTCGGCGCGATCGAGGCCGGCTTTGGTGACCCAGTTCAGCACCGCTTCATCCGTGTTCAGGCGCACGCGCTCGACGTGAATGGCGCGGAACACTTTGCTGTGCATTTCCGGCAACTTGCCCATCGCTTCCAGCGTCAGGTACAGATGCGCTTCAGGATCGTTGGGGCCCGACGCTGGAAAATGCACGCGTTTCAGGATAATGTTGTCGCCCTGCTTTTTGACCCATTCCGAGAGCTGAGGTTCCAGCGCGTTGCAATGCGGGCAGTGATACATGAAGAATTCGATGACTTCGACCTTCTTCCCGGCCGGGACCGGCTGAGGCGCGGCCAGCGTCGTGTATTCGACACCGCTTGCAGGGGCGGCGACGGAGGCATAGGCGCTGCCGGCAAAGCAGCTGGCAACGACGATGCTGGCAGTGGCCAGAGCGGATCGCATGGAAAGCAGGGAACGCAGATTACGCATGAAACTTCCTTGTGGACGGTGGTGATTGACCGCGAGGTTACCATTATTTTGCACAATTACTGGTAACCCGCGGCGTTTTTCAATGTGCTTAAGCCTGACCTCAGCCAATTAAAAGTCGTAACGCACCGACAGTTTCAGCTGGCGTCCGTCGCTTGGGTAGATACCGCCGCGGCACGAAAACGCATTGCTGAAATAGTGACGATCAGCCAGGTTGGCGCCGGTGACGGCCAGCTCCCACGGGCCGAAGGTACGGGCGTAACGCGCATCGAACGTGGTGTAGCTGCCGATGCGCGCGGCGCATGCATTGGTGAAATCGTCGCCGTAACGCTGCTGGTCGACCCATTGGGCGCCGATGTCGGCGGTCTGTTTGTCGCCCAGCCACGCCAGGCGCGCCGAGACGACGTTTTTCGGCACCAGCACCATGTCGCGGCCAGCGTTCGGGCCGTCGGTGAACTGGGCGTTCACGTGCTGCAGGTGGGCGCTGGCGCGCACGCGCGGCAGCACATCCATCTGGGCGTCGATTTCAACGCCCTGGCGCCGCGTCGGGTCGAGATTGGTGTTGATGCCGTAGCCAATGGTCGGGTCGAAGAAAATTTCGTTGGTCAGGCGATGGCGGAACATGCGCGCCGCCAGCTGGCGTTGCGGCGTGCCCAGCGTCAGGCCCAATTCGAGGTCGTGCGACACCTGGCCCTTGAGAATGTCGTTCGACGCGCGATAACTGTTTTCATCCACATTCGCCACGCGGTAGCTCTGACCGGCCTTGGCATGCAGCGCCACCTGGGGCAATACGCTGTAGCTGCCCTGAACGTCCCATGCATTTTGCGACTGGCTACGACTTTCCGGCGCAGCGAAACCCAGGGTATCGGCGTAATCCTTGTCGAAGTTTTCGTGGCGCGCGCCAATGGCCAGGCGGCCATCGTGGGCGGCGTCGAAGCGCACTTCATCACGCACGTAAATTGCCTTCGACACCTGGCGCGCGTTGGCCAGCGAAAAGCTCGCATCGGTGTCGCGCGTCCAGCGGATCAGGTCAATACCGGTGACCAGTTCATTCTGCAAGCCGTACGGTTGCGCGACGTAGCGCAGGCGTGGCGAGAACTGGGTCTGGTGGCTGTTGTAGGCCGCGTCGGAAACAAAACCGCTGCCGTAGTCGTAATGCGACGTCACGGTGCGCTCGCGGTGCGACAACTCGGCCGCCAGCTCGACTGCGCCGAGGCGCTGCTCGTAGAACGCCGTGTAGCGGTCAGTGTCCAGCGCACCGGCATCGTTCGGGGTCAGGGTCTGGCGCGGGTTGGCGTTGAACTGCGCCAGCGTCAGCGAACCCGGCAAGCGGGAATCCTGGCGCGCACTGTCGATGTGAATGCCCAGCTTGCCGCCGTCGAATTTCCAGGCCAGGCCGGCGCCCAGCGTGCGCAGATCGAAGCGGCTGTTGTCGCGGTAATTGTCGGTGCTGTTGCGGCCGTACGTGGCGTCGAACACGAAGGTGTCGAAGCTGTGGGTCAGGTTGCCGCGCAAGGTTCTGGTGCCGAACTGGCCGCCTTCGGCAACCACCGCGCCGTGGGTACCTGCTGCGGCGCCGCGGTTGGTAATGATCTGGATCACGCCGCCGGTGGCGCCGTCGCCGTACAGCACGCTGCTGCCGCCGCGCGTGATCTCGATGCGCTCGACCGTATCGATCTGGATCGTCGACAGGACCGTGGTGGCCAGTTCGTTTTCGTTCAGGCGCACGCCGTCGACCATGATCACCATGTTCTGGCTGCTGTTGGTGCCGAAGCCGCGCAGGTCGAGGGTGAAGTCGGGCGACGAATCGAGACTCTGGCGGCCGAACACGCCACCGATTTTACGGATGGCCTGGTTGACGTCGGTCGCACCGGCGTTGCGGATATCGGCTGCCGTGATGACGGTGGCGCCGATGGGCGCGAGGCTCGGCGCGCTGGCGAAACGCGAACCGCTGACCAGCACGGACGGCACGTCGACTTGCTGCGCGACAGCAGCGCCGGCAAAGGTCAGGAACAGGGTGGCAGCCAGCGCGAGCGGACGGCAAGGCGCGGCAAAGCGCGCGGAAAGAGCAAAAGTCATGGTGGGCAGAGGATCAGCAGAATTCGAAAGAAGGGCGGCATTATAAGCCACCTGCCACCACGCAAACGGCCAGCGAAGCGTTGTCGTTTTTTCACAGGGCCGATATAGTGGCGCGATCAGGAAAGACCGGATCGGGTCGAAGGAGTGCAGGATGGGAGTGGATTTTTTACGGGCGCGCTGGCGCAGCATGGCGGCTGCCGGCATATTGCTGGGCGCCGCGCTGGTGGCGAGCGCACACATTGGCGGGGCGGATGTCCGCGTGAGCCCGATTGCGCAACCTGCCACCGAGACCGTCAACGCCATCGCACTGGCAGCGCCCGATGCCGCCGCCGTACGCGTCGCGTCGGCGCCAGGCGCGTGGGGCGGCGTGCGCACCGGTCAGGAAGCCACGTTGTCGGACCGCGTCGCCAGCTACCGCATCGCCGCCACGCTCGATCCGGTCAAACACCTGATCGACGGCAAGGAGCAACTGCGCTGGCGCAATCGCAGCGCGGTGCCGGTACGTACCGTCTATCTGCACATGTACATGAATGCGTTCGAAAGCCGTGACAGCACGTTCTTGACCGAAAAGCGTCTGAACGGCCGCAGCTTTCCTTCCGGCGCCGAGATCGGCGATGGCCAGTGGGGCCACATCGCGTTACGCCGCGTGGCGCAGCAGGGAACGGCCGGCAAGGCCACGTGGGCGTTCGTGCAGCCGGACGGCGGCACGGCGCGCGACCATACGGTGTTGAAGCTCGACTTGCCTGCCGCCGTGGCACCGGGCGCCACCACCACGCTCGATATCGATTTTCAGACGCAGCTGCCGCGCGTGGTGGCCCGCACCGGCTACTTCGGCACCTTTCACCTGGTCGCCCAGTGGTTCCCGAAAATAGCCGTGCTGGAGTTGCCAGGCGAACGCGGGGCCATGGCGCCGCGCTGGAACGCGCACGAATTCCACCTCGACTCGGAGTTTTACGCCGACTTCGGCAGCTACGATGTCAGCCTGACGCTGCCTGCCAATTACATCGTCGGCGCGACCGGCATGGCGCAGGGAAAACCTGTCGCCAGCGCACCGGGCATGCTGACCCACCATTACGTCCAGGACGATGTCCACGATTTCGCCTGGACCGCCGACACCCGCACCGCCACGCCACTGGTGAGCAGCTGGACCGGTCCCGGCAGCCCGCCAGTGACGGTCACCGTGCTGTACCCACCCGAATACAAGGCCAGCGCCGCGCCGGCCATGCAGGCAACCAAAGATTCGCTGACCTATTTTTCGAATACGCTCGGCCCCTACCCTTACCGCACCGTCACGGTCGTGATTCCACCGTTCAATGCCGAAGAAGCCGGCGGCATGGAGTACCCGACCTTCTTCACTACCGAAGCCTACGCCGACACCACGCCCGGCACGCTGAACGCGCACTTGCTCGATGCGGTCTCCATTCACGAATTTGGTCACGGCTATTTTTACGGCATCCTGGCCTCGAACGAATTCGAAGAGCCGCTGCTCGACGAAGGCATGAACAATTTTTGGGATGCGCGCATGCTGCGTGCCAGGAAGCAGGACATCGTCGCCACCACGCCGCTGTTGAAAATGCTGGGCGTGGCGCCGGTATTCAATGTTTTCGACGCCGAGCGCTTCGACGCGCCGCGCGACCAGCCGGCCGACGCCCCGGGTGCCAACGCCCACCACCGGCTGCAGGGCATTGGCCCGGTATATTCGCGCACATCGACCGTGATGCGCGACCTGGAGGCGCAAATCGGCACGGACACCATGGAGCGTGCATTCAAGGAATACTACCGGCGCTGGAAGTTCCGTCACCCGAGCCTGGCCGATTTGCGCGACACGCTGATCGACGTCAGCGGCCAGTCCGCGCTGATCAACAGCGTGTTCGACCAGCAGTTGTACCGCGTGCGCCGGGTGGACGACCGCATCAGCGATTTTTCCAGCGTCGAAGCGTTGCCATTGGCCGGCTCCACCGAAACGAACGGTATCTGGCACGAACTGGGATCGAAAGGTCTGGTTCAGCGCATCGAGACGGCGCGCGCCGAGTGGCGCAGGAAGCACCCGAAAGCCGATGACGGCAGCGGCCCGTTCCCGTACCTGACGACGGTAACGCTGCGGCGCAACGGCGCGCCGGTGCCGCAAACGCTGCTGGTGAAATTTGCCGACGGCACCAGCGCGACGGCTGAGTGGCGCGGCGACGACGACTGGCAGACATTTCACTGGACGCGTCCGTCCCGCGCGGTCTCGGCCCAGCTCGATCCGCAGCGGCGCCACTACCTCGACGTCAACAAGCTCGACGATGCGCGCAGCATCGACGCCGACCCGCGCGCCGCGCGCCGCTGGACCGCCGACTTCGGCGCCATCGTCCAGGCACTCCTTGCCCTGATTGCGACTGTCTGATGCACACTACCTTGCCTCCCTCCACCACACCATTTTTTGACCGCCTCGCCAATGCCGCCCGCACGGCGCTGCAGTGGCGCCTGCTGCTGCTGTGGGCCGTGCTGCTGTTGCTGCCCACGCTCGCCGCCACGCTGCCGGTATCGCAAATGCTGGGCGCCAGCTTCGACTATTCACCCCACGCCGGCGCGCTGGCCCATGCGCTCGATCTGTCGGTCGTGTCCGACCTGCAGCAAGTCTACAAACGCTACGACACCGCAGTGAGCAACGGCGTGCTGGTGGCGCTGGTGCTGACCTTGCTGATGTCGCCGCTGCTGTCAGGCATGACCATCGCTGCCGCGCGCACGCCTGCCCCCGTGCGGCTCGGCTTCGGTGGCCTGCTGGCCGGCGGGATGCGCGAATACGGCCGTCTGCTGCGCATGCTGATCTGGTCGGCGGTGCCGCTGGCACTGGCGTTCGCGCTGGGCAACGTGGTGGCTGCGCCGCTGCGCAAACTTGGCGAAAACGCGTTATTGGAAAGCACTGCTGCGAATGCCAGCCTGGCGGCGACACTGGTCATCGGACTATTCCTGCTGCTGGCGCACGCAACCATCGACGCGGGCCGCGCAGTGCTGGCCGCGGACCGGCGCAAAACCTCGGCCGTCCGGGCCTGGAGCCAGGGCGTGATGCTGGTCGTGCGCCGGCCGGTGGCGACGCTGGGCGCGTATGTCACCATCACGCTGCTGGGCCTGTTACTTGCTGCGCTGGTGGCGCTGGTGCGCATCCGCGTGGCGCCCATCGAAGGGCTGTCGTTCTTCGGCGCACTGGGCCTGACGCAAGTGGCGGTAATGGTGGTGGCATGGATGCGCAGCGCGCGCCTGCTTGCACTGATTGCGCTGGTGCGGCCGTGAAAGTCATTGTAGAAGCCGGCGGTGGTCAGCAGCGCTGAAGTCGATCCGCTATCATCGACATTCGATCGATATTGCGGAGTCCACATGTTCCCTCGCCTGCCCACTTATTTCGTTTCCCACGGCGGCGGTCCGTGGCCGTTCATGAAGGACCAGGTGGGCGCCGCCTACGACAAGCTCGAACACTCGCTGGTCGACATCAAGCGCCAGATCGGCGTGCGTCCGCAGGCGGTGCTGGTCATCACCAGCCACTGGGAAGGCCCCGAATTCATGGTCTCGTCCGGCGCCGCGCCAGGCATGATCTACGACTACGGCGGCTTTCCCGCGCACACCTATCAGATCACCTACCCGGCCCCGGGCGACCCGGCACTCGCCGGTCGCGTCGCCGAACTGATCGCTTCCAGCGGCCACACCGTCCGGCTCGACCCGGCCCGCGGATTCGACCACGGCACCTTCTCGATGCTGTATCCCATCTATCCGGACGCCGACATGCCAGTAGTGCAGTTGTCGATTCACGACGACTACGATCCGGCGCTGCACATGGCCATCGGCCGCGCGCTGGCGCCGCTGCGCGACGAGGGCGTACTGATCATTGGCAGCGGTCTGTCGTTCCACAACCTGCGCCAGTTCGGGCCGCAAGGCCGCGCCGCCTCGCATGCGTTCGATGCGTGGCTTCAACACACCATGGTCAATTTGACGCCCGACCAGCGCCAGCAGGCGCTACTGCAATGGAGCGCCGCGCCAGCGGCACGCGTGGCGCACCCGCGCGAAGATCACCTGGTGCCGTTAATGGTCGCGGCCGGCGCCGCCGAACACGAGGCCGCTGCCAGCGTGTACCACGAAGACAATTTCTTCGGCAGCCTCGCCGTATCAAGCTTCCGCTTCGGCACCGCCGCAGAGCCGTAAAACCAGCCAGGACAAGAGCACCAACCGCCATTAGTAAGGCTTCAGCGTGAATTAACGAGACGCATCAGAACCTCGAAAAACCGTCGCGAGCGGCAGCAATGGTAGCCGAGAAGCGGAGCTGTACGCATGCACAGTGAGCATCGCAGGCCGCCAGTGCAACGCAGCAGATTGTTTAGCGTGAATTGACAGGACGCATCAGGACCTCGAAAAACCGTCGCGAGCGGCAGCACTAGTGGCCGAGAAGCGGAGCTGTACGCATGCACAGTGAGCATCGCAGGCCGCCAGTACAACGCGCAGCAGGTTGTTTATCGTGAATTGACACGACGCATCAGGACCTCGAAAAACCGTCGCGAGCGGCAGCAATGGTGGCCGAGAAGCGGAGCTGTACGCATGTACAGTGAGCATCGCAGGCCGCCAGTGCAACGCGCAGCAGGTTTATCGAGGTTCCAACTACGAGCCGCGTTTGCCGCGTGCGGAATTGGCTGCTTTCAGTGCAGCTTTTTCGGCCGCGATACGGGCTTTTTCCGCCATGTCGATTGCGTGGCTCGCCAAGCGCGCCATGCGTGAATCCGGCGTTTCCAGACTGATGCGGCCCAGCGTGCCGGTGCGGTAGTCCTGCAAAAACGTGTGCGCGCCTTTTTCGAAATCCAGGTCGCCACCCTTGATGCGGAAACCTCGCCGTGCTGCGACGCCTTCGACGACGGCAATGGCATCCATGCCGTCGAGATTAAAACCGTAGCGCGCCACCAGCAGGTGCGGATACTGTTGCAGCAGTACTTCCGCGAGAAATACGGCCACCTCTTCTTCGATCAGCGCGTTCGAGCCCACCGCGTGGCTGGCCGCGAGCATCAGGCCGTCACTGGCCAGCGCAATTTTCGGCCACAGCATGCCTGGCGTATCGACCAGGATGATGTTCTTGCCCAGATAAAGTTTTTGCTGAATCTTGGTGACGGCCGGTTCGTCGCCTACCTTGGCCACCTTCTTTTTCAGCAGCGCGTTCATCAGCGTCGATTTGCCGACGTTGGGAATGCCCATGATCATGATGCGCAGCGGCTTGGTCGGCACGCCCCGATGCGGCGCCAGCGACAGGCACAGGTCGGGAATGCGCGCCACGTCGGCCGGCTTCTTGGTCGTCATCGGGTAGGCGGTCACGCCTCCCTGCGCGTCGTACCACGCGCTCCACGCGGCCGTGGCGGCAGGATCGGCAAGATCGACCTTGTTCAGAATTTTCAGGCACGGCCGCTGGCGGAACAGGCGCAGTTCTTCGACCATCGGGTTGCAGCTTGCTTCAGGCAGGCGCGCATCGAGCACCTCGATCACCAGGTCGGTGTTTTCCATCTGTTCGGCCGCCTTCTTTTTGGCGGCGTTCATGTGGCCTGGGTACCATTGTATCGACATGCTGTGCTCTCTTCATCTTCGGTCAGGCGCTATTTTACGATGGCTGGCGCAATCGACTGGCAAAAAGCCGCCAAACAACACCGCAAGCCCGCTCCGTAGCCCGCACACGCCGACCTTGATTCCGAGCAATAGTCGCTTGCCCCGACCAATGCAGACTGGCCACGCGCCCGCCGTGGACGCGTGTCCTGGAGACTGCGATGAAGCTGTTCAAACATATAGAACCAGTACTGATGCTGGCCTTTTTTCTCCTCTGCGCGCTCGGCTCCCTGCAAATTGGCGCACCCCGGCACCCGGTGGCCACGATGGCCACCATCGCCACCATCGCCACCATCGCCACGAATGCCGGCATAAATACGGTAACCGTCAGCAGCGCCGGGGATGCTGGCGGGCAGTCCGCCGACGTTCGCAGTGCATCCCCGGCATCGCTGCCGATACTGGTGCTGATGCCGACACCGATGCCGGTCGTCCACATCGTCGGGCGCCGCATGACCGCCGGTGAAAAACGCGCTGGTGCCGCTAGCGCTGGCTGAGACAACATCGACGACCAGGGGGCCGGTGAAATGGCGCCCTTCCGTCGGCAAGCAACCCGTAGCCCATCATCAGATCGCCGGCGCTGCCAGCAGATGAAGCTGGCGTAGTCGCCCACCATGCCGCCAACGTAACGGCCATTGATGCAGAAGGTGTAATTAGTGGCGCTGGCCCACGTCGACGCGCCGCGCGGGCGGGCACAAAATACGCGGCCGCCCGCCTTGAAAAAATACGGCCGGCCGCGCCACACCGTCAATCGATGTCGGCCAGCGCCTTGACGTGCGCCACCACGCTGCGGCCCAGTGCCGACAGGTCGTAGCCGCCTTCGAGGCAGCTGACGATGCGCCCGCCGGCGTGTTCGCGCGCGACGTCCATGACCTGGTGCGTCAGCCACGCGTAGTCGGCTTCCACCAGCTTCATGCCGCCCAGTTCATCGTCGCGATGAGCGTCGAAGCCGGCCGACACAAAAATCATCTGGGGCCGGTGCGCATGCAGTGCCGGCAGCCAGTGTTCCTGCACCAGGGCGCGCACTACGTCGCCGCCGCTGCCAGCCTTGACCGGCACGTTGACATGCGTGGCGCTGAGCGCTTCCGGCTCGGTGTAGGGAAACAGCGGATGCTGGTAAAAACTCGCCATCAGCACGCGCGGATCGTCGCGGAACGATTCAGCGGTGCCATTGCCGTGATGGACATCGAAGTCGACGATGGCGATGCGCTCGAGGCCATGCACTGTCATCGCATGGTGCGCCGCCACCGCCACATTGTTGAACAGGCAAAAGCCCATCGGCAGGCCGGGGCGGGCATGGTGGCCGGGCGGACGGATGGCGCAAAATGCGTTGTCGAGTTCGCCAGACAACACGGCATCGGTGGCAGCGATGGCAGCGCCCGCGGCCGCCAGCGCAGCGGCGTAACTGTGCGCGCTGAGCAAGGTGTCGCCATCGATCGCATACGGTTCGGCGCCTTCGGCAGGCAGATGGTCGCGCACGATGGCAATGGCCGTCTCGCTGTGGTTGCGGCGGATGGCTTCCAGCGGCGCCGGGGCGGCGCGGCGCGACTCGACCAGATCGTCGATGCGGGCGCGGATCAGCTGGTCGTCGATGGCCTGCAGACGGCTCGGCGACTCGGGGTGCCAGTCGCCCATATCGTGGCGCGCACAATCGGGATGGCGGTAGATGGCAGTAGGCATATTGCTGCGTTCACGAACGAATCAATTGTTGCACTGCAAGTAGCGTTCTCGAATAGAATCATCGGGATAGCCGATAGCAGCAGCGTGGAAAAGAGATGCTAATCTACCACGCGGCGCACCGCCCTTGCCCTCAACACGATCGTCAAAGAATCGCCATGTTCAAAAAAATGCACGCCGTCGCCCGTCAGGTCAATCAGGTTGTCATCGGCAAGGAGCACCAGGTGAGGCTGGCGCTGACGTGTCTGCTGGCCAATGGCCACCTGCTCATCGAAGACGTGCCGGGCGTCGGCAAGACCACGCTGGCGCATGCGCTGGCGTTGTCGCTCGGGCTGCAGTTCAACCGCGTGCAATTTACCAGCGATCTGTTGCCGGCCGACGTGGCCGGCAGCGCGATTTACGCGCGCGAAACCGGCGGCTTCGTGTTCCATCCCGGCCCGATATTCACGCAAGTGCTGCTGGCCGATGAAATCAACCGCGCCACGCCAAAAACCCAGTCCGGCCTGCTGGAGGCAATGGAAGAACGGCAAGTCACCAGCGACGGCACCACGCGTGCCCTGCCCACCCCGTTCTTCGTGATCGCCACGCAAAATCCCGCGCACCAGGTCGGCACGTTCTCGCTGCCCGAATCACAGCTCGACCGCTTTTTGATGTGCCTGTCGCTGGGCTATCCGGATGCCGCCGCCGAGCGTGCGTTGCTGATGGGAGAGGACCGGCGCAGCATGCTGAAAACGCTGCCCGCCGCGATGCAACCGGCTGAACTGACCGAGGCGCAACTGGCGCTGCGCACGATCCACGCGTCCAGCAAGCTGGTCGATTATGTGCAGTCGCTGGCGCGCGCGTCACGCGAAGGCGGCCTGTTTGCCGAAGGCCTGTCGCCGCGCGCCGCCATCGCGCTGCTGCATGCGGGACGCGCGTGGGCCGCGATGGAGGGGCGCGACCACGTGATCCCGGAAGATATCCAGTTACTGCTCGGGCCCGTCTGCGCGCACCGCCTGCGCCCGTTGAAATCGGCGCACGGCGCGGCGCTCGCCAGCGCCGATCTGCTGCTGCAGTTGCAGCAATCGGTGCCGCTCTGATACAGCCATGATCAGCCAGATCAGGCAACGCATCCAGGCCTGGCTGACGCGGCCCGGCACGCCCGAGCCAGGCGAAGTGTTCCTGCATCAGCACCGTGTCTACATCGTGCCGAACAAGGCCGGTGGTGCATTCGGCCTGCTGGTGGGGGTGTTGCTGATCGGCTCGATCAATTACAACCTCGGCCTTGGCTTCGGGCTGACCTTCATTGCCGCTGCCGTGGGCATCGTCGATATGGTATTCACGTACCGCAACCTGGCCCATGTGCACCTGCGCAGCGCGCGCGTGCCGGACGTGTTTGCCGGCGAAGAAGCGCGCTTCGAACTGCTGATTATCAATCGTACCCGGCGCGACCGGTTCGCACTGCGCATCGATTTTCCAACGCGGGGCGACGGCACGGCCTATGGCGCGGCGCACACGATCGATGTTGGCGCAGGTGACAGCAGCACCGTGCGGCTGGCGATTGCCGCGCCCAACCGTGGCGTGCTGGCGGCGCCGCGCGTGCGCTTGCTGACGCGCTACCCGCTCGGGCTGTTCACGGCCTGGAGTTACTGGGCGCCGGACGCGCGCGCGGTCGTCTACCCGACACCCGAAGCGCTGGGATTACCGCTACCGATGGCCGGCCGTCCCGGCGCCCAGGCCGGTGGCGGCCCGGGCCATGACGATTTCGCCGGCATCCGCAATTATCAGCCTGGCGACCCGATGCGCCACATGGCCTGGCGTCAGATCGCGCGCGTCGCGCCGGAACTGGGCGGCATGCTCGCCACCAAGCAGTTCGAAGGCGGCGCCCACCATGACGTGGTGCTCGATTTCCAGCAGCTGCCCGTGTATCTCGATCTTGAATTGCGGCTGGCGCGCATGACGCGCTGGGTGCTCGACGCCGAACGCGCCGCGTTGCCGTATGCCTTCCGGCTGGGCGCATTGTCGCTTGACGCCGGCACCGGACCGGCGCACCAGGCCGCCTGCCTGCGCGCCCTCGCCCAGTTCGGCCTGCCAGTGGCGATCAGGCCATGACCATCCTTCTGACTGTGGCGGTGACCGCGTGATCGCCGTTCTGATATTGGCGGTGACAGCGTGAGCGCCGCCATGCCTGTGGAGATGACAGCGTGATCGCCGTCCTTAAAGCGCGCCTGCGCGGCTACAGCCTGATCTCGCGCGACAAGTCCGAGACGCTGCTGCTGCTTGGCAGCGCACTGCTGGTGCTGGCGCCGCACAGCCTGCATTTGCCAGTCTGGGTGTCGCTGCTGTGCCTGGCCACACTGTCGTGGCGGGCCTTGATCACGCTGGGCGGACGGCGCATGCCATCCTCGCTGCTGGTGCTGCCGCTGGCGGTGGCCGCCATGCTTGGCGTGCTGCAGACGTATCACACCATTTTCGGGAAGGACCCCGGCGTCGCCATGCTGGTCATGCTGGTCGCGTTCAAGATGCTTGAAATGCATGCCCGGCGCGACCTGTTCGTCGTCGTGTTCCTGTGTTTCTTTTTGGCGCTGACGAATTTCTTTTACTCGCAGAGCATCGGCACCGCCGTGATGACCGGCGTGGCCGTGCTGGCGCTGCTGACCACGCAACTGACGTTCCAGTATGCCGGCAAGGTGCCGCCGCTGCGCCGGCGAGTGCGCACCGCGACCACGATGCTGCTGTTGGCCACGCCACTGGCGCTGGCGATGTTCGTCGTGTTCCCACGCGTGCAAGGGCCGCTGTGGGGCATGCCGGGCGATGCCAACAGCGGTCGCACGGGTCTGTCCGAAGACATGACGCCGGGGAATTTTTCGAGCCTGGCGCAATCGGAAACCGTGGTCTTCCGTGCCAATTTTGCCGGCGCCACGCCCGAGCAGTCGCAGCTGTACTGGCGCGCCATCGTGCTGGGTAATTTCGACGGCCGGCGCTGGACCCGCACCCGTCCGGCCGATGCCGCGGCGGGCGTCTCCACATCGGTGCCGGCGGGGCTCATCACGCACGGGACCGGCTTGCGTTACGAAGTCACACTCGAGCCGCTGGGCACGCGCTGGCTCTACATGCTGGAAATGCCGCAACAGTTGCCGGAACTTGCCACGAACAGCGCGCGCATGAGTCCGGAAGGTGAACTGTCCACCGCGGTGCCGGTCGATCAGCGCCTGCGCTACGACGCCGTGTCCAGCCTGCGTTATGTCTACGACGGCGGCGCGGAACTGGAAGACGCGGCGCGCTGGCTGCAATTGCCAAAAGGGCATAATCCACGCACGCTCGCGGCTGGCCAGGCGCTAGTGGCGCAGGGCGACCCGCTGCAACGCGCCAACGCTGTGCTGCAGCGCTTTCGCAGCGAACCGTTCGAATACACGCTCGAGCCGCAACTGCTTGGCGACGACCCGGTCGACCAGTTTCTGTTCGACACCCGCAGCGGTTTTTGCGAACATTTCTCCAGCGCCTTTGTCGTGCTGATGCGCGCTGCCGGCGTGCCGGCACGCGTGGTCACCGGGTACCAGGGCGGGGACACCAATCCGGTCGATGGCTACATGACGGTACGCCAGTCGGATGCCCATGCCTGGGCCGAAATCTGGCTTGGCAACCGCGGCTGGGTGAGGGTCGATCCGACCGCCGCCGTGGCGCCCGAACGCATCCGCCGCAGCCTGGCCAGCGCCATCCCGCCGCGCCCACCATTCGGCATCGAAGGCCTCGGCGGGCTGATGGAATTGTCGACCAGCCGCGACGGCATGCTGGCACAGTTGCGCTATCGCCTGAGCGCGGTGAACAACGGCTGGAATCAATGGGTGCTGAACTACACGCCGGAGCGTCAGCGCGGTGTGATGAGCACACTGACAAGCGGCCTGTTCGACTGGCGCAGTGTCGCCCTGCTGGCAGCCTCGGGTGCACTGTTATGGGCGGCGCACCGCATGCGCGTGCGGCGCCGGACCGATCCGATCGATGCGCTATACTTGGCCCTGTGCAAACGGCTGGCCCAACTGGGTCATCCACGCCTGCCAGGCGAAGGCCCGACCGCATACGCGACGCGCCTCGCCGCCACCAGTCTTGCACCGGCACGCCAGCGTGCCCTCGCCCAATTTCTGCGCTGCTACAGCGCCTACCGCTACGGGCCCGCGGCGCCAGCGCCCGGCTTGTATGCCACCATGAAAAAACTTTATCTCCAATGCCGCTGATCCGTCCCCTTGTATTCATCTTGTCGATGTCAATCCTTGCCAGTGCAGCCAACGTCGCCAGCGCGGAATTACAACCGCCAACATCTGCGGCTGCACAGGCCAGGGCCAGGGCAAAAGCAAAAGCGCACGCGCAAAAAGTCAAGAAGGCTGCCGCTGCGGCTGCCGTCGCGACCGCCGCAGCGGCGGATAGCGAAGCTGTCAATTTTCGCGAGTGGAGCGCGGTGCAACAATTCGAAGACGAGATGGTGGCGAAGCACGGCTTTTCCCGCACCGAACTCGATGCGCTGTTCGGCCAGGCGCGCCTGCTGGAAACCGCAGTTCAACTGGTCAAGCCGGCCCCGCCCGGCAAGCCGAAAAACTGGAAGCTCTACAGTAGCCGCTTCATCGAACCGATCCGCGTGAATGCCGGCGTGCGGTTCTGGAACGAGAACGCCGAGGTGCTGGCACGTGCCGAGCGCATGTATGGCGTGCCAGCCGAAATTTTGGTCGGCATCATTGGTGTGGAGACAATCTTCGGGCGCGACGTCGGCAAGTTCCGCGTCGTCGATACCCTGACCACGCTGGCGTTTGCCTATCCGGAAGCGCCAAACCGCGCCGACCGCATGGATTTTTTCCGCGGCGAACTGGAGAACACTTTATTGCTGGCCAAGCGCGCCGGCGTCGATCCGTTTTCTCTGCTCGGCTCGTTCGCGGGCGCTGTGGGCCTGCCGCAGTTCATGCCTGGCAGCATACTGAAATGGGGTGTCGATTTTGACAACGACGGCCGCGTCGATCTGCGCAATTCCGTGCCCGACGCGATTGGCAGCGTGGCCAATTTTCTCGTGGTGCATGGCTGGAACCGGAACGACACCGGTCCGTTCGCGTTACCTGCTCAGGTCGCGCCGAGCCGCGACTGGGAAGCGCTGCTGGGCAAGGGCCTGACACCGCATTACCGGCCGGACGAATTGCTCGCCGCGGGCGTCACGACACCCATCGCGCTGACGCCGGGACGCCTGTACGGATTGATCGACTTGCAGAACGGCGCCGATGCCACCGAATACTGGGTGGGTTCCGATAATTTTTTTGCTATTACCAATTACAACCGCAGTTACTTCTACGCCATGTCGGTGATCGACCTGGGGCGTGCCGTGCGCGCAGCAAGATCGCGTTAATGGTTGTCCTATGGGAATGTTTTTGTAAATATGTGTAACTTCACTTCAGGTAAAAGGCTGGTGAATACGACTTTTACAGGAACATACCCTGCGGAGTATGCAAAATTCGGCGGCATTTACAAGGGCTGGCAGAAATAATCAACGAGCATACCCCCTGTGTATTAGCTTAATCGCCATATAAATTACAAATTTAGATCGACTTTTAGTTTATGCTTGATTGCATCAATCCATCAAAAAGAACAATATTTTTTCGTGAGATTGTGCGAGAATTGCATTAGAGCTATGTTGCGGGTAGCCAACAAGACTCTGCCATACACATAATCTGAATTGCTCACGAGTACTAAATTCGAATTAGTTGTACAATTGAGTATATATTTGCGAAAGTAGTACGGAATCGACGAGCGCCAGCGATCCGCAACCCACAATAGGAATGAAACACATCATGACAAACCAAGTCGGCATTGATATGAACAGCGATTCGGAGTCCGATGAACTGCTGCAGTACAACCCCAACCGCCTGCTCGACACGCTGATCGAGAACCTGCGTCTGAAGAATGACGCAGCGCTGTCGCGCGCTTTGGAAGTTGCTCCTCCAGTAATTTCGAAGATCCGCCACCACCGCCTGCCAGTGGGCGCCTCGCTGCTGATCCGCATGCATGAAGTCAGCGACCTGTCGATCCGCGACCTGCGTTATTTGATGGGCGACCGCCGCAACAAATTCCGCATCAGCGATAAGCAATTCAAGCCTAAAGAAGGCGAAACGGCGTAATTCAAACAAAAGTAAAAACCTACTTTTGTTTGGAGAAGCTCGACCTGAAAATCACTGGCAGAGCCAGATGATTTTCAGAGGGACTGCTACGCCAGGGCGGTGAAGCTTATGCCTGTGGCTTTTTTTAAAAAGCGCGCATGTCCTTGGACGGCGCGCTTTTTTACGTTCGCGTCAACGGTACGACGCCATAAGCCATGGTCCCGCTCTTATGTGCCCTTCCCTCTAAAAATCATCTGGCTCTGCCAGTGATTTTTGGGTCGAGCCCTACCAAACAAAAGTAGGGGTTCACTTTTGTTTGATCGTTATGCTGGAAAGACCCCGGTGGAGAGGTAGCGGTCGCCGCGGTCGCAGACGATGAAGACGATGGTGGCGTTCTCGACGGTGCGCGCGACGCGCAGGGCGATTTCGCAGGCGCCGGCAGCCGAGATGCCGCAAAACATGCCCTCTTCCGCCGCCAGCCGGCGCGCCATTTGTTCCGACGCAGCCTGGGTGACGTTCTCCACCTGGTCGACGCGCGCCTTGTTGAAAATCTTCGGCATGTACGCCTCCGGCCACTTGCGGATGCCCGGGATTTGCGAGCCTTCCTCCGGCTGGGCGCCGATGATGCGGATGGCGTCGTTCTGTTCCTTCAGATAATGCGACACGCCCATGATGGTGCCGGTGGTGCCCATCGCGCTGATGAAATGCGTGACGCGGCCTTCGGTAGCGCGCCAGATTTCCGGGCCGGTGGTGTCATAGTGGGCGCGCGGATTGTCTTCGTTGGCGAACTGGTCGAGGATGATGCCCTGGCCGTCGCGCTGCATCTGCTCGGCCATGTCGCGCGCGTATTCCATGCCGCCGGTGCGCGGCGTCAGGATGATCTGGGCGCCGTACGCGGCCATGCTCTGTCGGCGTTCGATCGACAAGTTTTCTGGCATCAACAACACCATCTTGTAGCCGAGAATGGCGGCGGCCATTGCCAGCGCGATGCCGGTGTTGCCGCTGGTCGCTTCGATCAAGGTGTCGCCCGGCTTGATCTGCCCGCGCGCCGCAGCGCCACGCAGCATCGCCATGGCAGCGCGGTCCTTGACGGAACCCGCCGGATTATTGCCTTCCATCTTGCCGAGAATGATGTTGTTACGCGCTGCGATCTCGGGACCGGGCAGGCGCATCAGTTGCACCAGCGGGGTGTTGCCGATCGTGTCTTCGATGGTCAGATATGCCATGGCTGCTTTCTTGCTGAACTTGAGTAAAGAGCCATTTTAATCCCAGATGACAGAGGACGTAAGGTGCTGCCCGATACTGGCAAACGGCGAAAAAAAGCCCCGCAAACATGTACGGGGCTTTTTTGCCTGACTGCAGCTTACATCGTTGCCGGCTTGGCAGCGGTGGCTGGCTTGGCGGTCACCGCTGGTTTCGCAGCCGTTGCTGGTTTTGCCGAAGGTGCCGGCGCTGCTGCCGCGGCTGGCTTGGCCGCCTTTGCATCGGCCGGCTTGGTGCTCATCGGTGAGCCATCTTTCGACTTGCCGTTCACCTGCAGTCCGGCCAGCGACAATTTTGCCGAGCTTTTTTCGCCCACACCTTTGACACGTTTTTCAAAATCGGCCCAGTCCTTGAACTCGCCCTTGGCACGTTCGTCGAGAATGGCTTTCGACATTTTCGGACCCACGCCCTTGACCGAGTCGAGTGCCGGTGCATCGGCCTTGTTGACATCAACCTGCGCAAACGCAAAACCCATCGTGGCGATCATCGTTGCGATTGCGAGCATCAGTTTCTTCATCATGAGGTCATCTCCAGTAATCATCGAGGCTGGACGGCGGCTGCCATCCATAGCCGCGTTAACGTTCTGCATCCGCAACGGTTGACACCGGTCCTTGCGCCATCGCAAACGACATCGACTTACGATTTATTGCCTCACAACTATTGCTAAATTAAACCCTGGCCTGTGAACAATTCGTTTCGGGTAACCGTGGCGGTGCCCAGCTTGCCAACAACGATGCCGCCTGCGCGGTTGGCAGTGGCCAACGCTTCTGCCAGCGTGGCACCGGCGCCCAGCATGGCGGCCAGTGTGGCAATCACGGTGTCGCCGGCGCCAGAGACGTCAAACACTTCTCGCGCATCGGCATGCATATGCAGCACGTCGGTGGCGGTGTACAGACTCATGCCCTCTTCCGAGCGCGTCAGCAGCAAGGCGTCCAGATTCAGCTCAAGGCGCAGCGCCTGCGCCTTGTCCGTCAACTGTTCTTCGCTGGACCAGCTGCCGACCACGCGCTTCAGTTCAGATTTATTCGGCGTCAGCAGCGTGGCTCCCTTGTACGGCGAGAAATCGTCGCCTTTTGGATCGACCAGCACCAGTTTGCCGGCCGTGCGCGCGGCCGCGATCATCTCGGCGACATTCACCAGGCTGCCCTTGTTGTAATCGGACAGGACGATCACGTCGTAGTCGGCCAGCAGCGCCTTGTATTGCGTCAATTTGTCGCGCAACACCACTTCGGTCGGTGCATCTTCAAAGTCGATCCGCACCATCTGCTGCTGACGTCCGATGACGCGCAGCTTGATGATGGTAGAAATTGCCGGATCGCTTTTCAGGTAGCTGGTAATGCTGGAGGAAGCCAGTAATTGCGCCACCGACTCGCCCGCTTCGTCGGCGCCCACCACCCCCAGCAGCGCGCAGTGGGCGCCCAGGGCCGCGGCATTGCGCGCCACATTGGCGGCGCCGCCCAGACGCTCTTCCCGGCGCGTGATGCGCACCACCGGCACCGGCGCTTCCGGCGAGATACGGCTGACTTCGCCGAACCAGTAGCGATCCAGCATGACGTCGCCGACGACCAGCAAGCGCACGGCGGCCAGATCGGGCGCCGCAGCGCCGCGATAATCTTCGGCCAACAACAAGCGGCTGCCAGGCAAGGTCTGGATGGTTGCCATACTTATGCCCGCGTCAGCACCGACCGGCCGATGCCGTGGTATTCGATGCCGTGTCCGGCCATCTGCGCCGGCTCGAACAGGTTGCGCCCGTCGAAGATCACAGGGGTTTTCAAGGCAGCCTTGATGCGCTCGAAATCTGGGCTGCGGAACGCTTTCCATTCGGTGATGATCAGCAGCGCGTCAGCCCCGCCTACCGTATCCATCGGGCTGGCCGCGAAACGCACCTTGGCCAATTGTTCAGCGGACAGATCGAGCGCCAGCACGCGCTGGGCTTCTTCCATCGCCACCGGGTCGAACACGGCGACGGTGGCGCCACGGTCGATCAATTCGCGCAGCACCACGCGGCTCGGCGCGGCGCGCATGTCGTCGGTATTCGGCTTGAACGCCAGGCCCCAGACCGCAAAATGGTGGCCGGATAAATCCTCGCCGAAGCGTTTGACCACCTTTTTGCCGAGCACCTGTTTCTGGCGCTCGTTGACCGCCTCGACGGCGCGCAGGATCAGCAGATCCTGGTCATACTGGCGCGCGGTGCGTTCCAGCGCCTGCACATCTTTCGGGAAGCACGAGCCGCCATACCCGGCGCCGGCGTACAGGAAACTGTGGCCGATGCGCGGATCGGAACCGATACCGTGGCGCACCGCCTCGATGTCCACGCCCACCTCGTCGGCCAGCAGGGACAGCTCGTTCATGAACGAAATGCGCGTGGCCAGCATGGCGTTGGCAGCGTACTTGGTGAACTCGGCCGAGCGCACATCCATCCAGTAGATACGCTCGTGGTTGCGGTTGAACGGTGCATACAGCAGCTTCATCAGGTCGCGCGCGCGCAGGCCGTCGGCACTGTCGCCATGGCCGATGACGATGCGGTCGGGCCGCATGAAGTCTTCGACCGCTGCGCCTTCCTTCAAGAATTCCGGATTCGACACGACCGAGAAACTGGCGTCGGCGCCACGCGTGGCAATTTCATGGTCGAGCGCGGCCGCGACACGGTCGGCGGTCCCCACCGGCACCGTGGATTTGTCGACGATGACCTTGAAGCCGGTCATGTGCTTGCCGATATTGCGCGCTGCCGCCAGCACGTATTGCAGGTCGGCCGAGCCATCTTCATCGGGTGGCGTGCCAACCGCGATGAATTGCAGCGTGCCGTGGGCCACACTGGCGGCGACATCGGTAGAAAACTGCAGGCGGCCGGCCGCGCGATTGCGCGCCACGACTTCTTCCAGGCCCGGCTCATGGATCGGAATGCCGCCGGCATTGAGCATGGCAATTTTCTTTGCGTCGACATCGAGGCAAAACACATCGTTGCCCAGTTCGGCGAGGCAGGCGCCGGTCACCAGGCCAACATAGCCGGTGCCAATAATAGTAATTTTCATGTTTAATTCATCACGTTGAGTTCTTCGGTGCGGCGCGGTGGGTAGGTCTCCCAGCGGCTGCATCCCGGACATTGCCAGTAAAATTGTCTTGCCTTGAAACCGCAATGGCTGCACTGGTAGCGCGCCACTTTTTGGGTATAGCCGTGCACCAGGTTTTTCACCATCGACAGCTCTTCCCATACTTCGGCCGGCGCATCCATCAGCCGCGCTTCGAGCAGTTTATCGAGGCCCAGCAGGGTCGGATTGCGGCGCAGTTCGTCCAGCACCAGTTGCTTGGCAGCCGTCACGCCGTCGAGTTCAATGACAGCCTTGAACACCACTTCCAGCAAGTCGATCGACGACGCCTCGGACAAGTACGAGCGCAGCAGGTTGACGCCCTCCTGCAGCCGTCCGACGCGGCGGTAGCCATCCATCAGGCGGCCCGCAACCAGTGCCACGTGCGGCACGCTTTGCTGCTCGACGCGGCGCCAGGTTTTCAGCGCACCCTCGACATCGTCCTGGGCAATCTGCGCGTCACCCATCAGCATGGTCGCGCGCACGCTCTTGCGTTCGGCCTGAAGCGCCTTGTTGAGCAACTGCTTGGCGTCGTCAGGCTCCATGTGAACCAGTGCATCCTGGGCCAGCTCGCAATAAAATTGCGCAATTTCCTTCTGGCGCGCACCGGCGCCCGAATCCTGCAAGCCTTCGGCGGCATCGATGGCGCGGCGCCATTCTTTTTCGCGCTGAAAAATCTCCAGCAGCGCCCGCCGGGCCTGCACCGCGTATTGCGTATCGACCAGCGCATTGAACGTTTCTTCGGCGCGGTCGAGCAAACCAGCCTTCAGGTAATCCATGCCCAGTTCGTACTGCGCATGGACTTTCTGTTCAAGCGGCAAATCGGGCCGCGACAGCAGGTTCTGGTGGACGCGGATGGCGCGCTCGGTCTCGCCGCGGCGGCGAAACAGGTTACCCAGAGCGAAGTGCATGTCGGCGGTTTCTGGATCGAGCTTGACGATCTCGATAAAGGCGTCGATGGCCTTGTCCGGCTGCTCGTTGAGCAGAAAATTAAGGCCCTTGAAATAGCCGCGCGGCAGGCTGCGCGATTCCGAGACCAGTTGATTGATATCGACCCGGGCGGCAATCCAGCCCAAGGCGAAAAAGACGGGGATGCCAAGCAGCCACCAGATTTCAAATTCCATGGTGTTCTTTTATTGTTATTGAGGGTAAATCAACGCGGCGTGGTAACGCTGTCGGCAGCAGGCTGGGCTATGCTGGTACCAGCGACGTTCTGCAATGCCTGAATCGTATCGCGGTGCTGTGACGTTTCGCGGCGATGGCGGAAGACGGTCGGCGTGACGGCCAAGATGCCGAGGCCGGCACCGATAACGAAGAATGCCAGCAACATCAGGACCAGCGGGCCGCGGATTTCGTAGCCAAGGAACAGATGCAGGTTCACTTCCTGCGTATTTTTCAGCGCAAAGCCGAAAAACAGGATAAACAGGATGCATCCAACGATGGTCGATACAAATTTCATCAGCCCTGCCCGTCCATAAATTCACCAAAGGCGCAGTGTCGCACATCTGCTGACATATTTCAAAAAGTGGGTTGCTGATGTACATGCTTTCTGCGTCCACCGCTTTCTTAAAAACCGTCGCCCTCGCGAAGGCGGGGGCCCATATCACGCACGCTTGCGTGGTGAAGCTTGCATTGCATTGCATGGCATGCCATGTAATGCGTCAGCTTGCGCGGCGATGACGAGTCAGCGGAGCGCACCACGAAAAAAAACGACATCCGAGGATGCCGTTCTTGGCTTGCATTAGCAGACGACTTCAGTCTTCGAGAATCGGTTGCCCGACCATCGCGTCCACCCGTTCGCGCAACTGTTTGCCGGGTTTGAAATGGGGCACCCGTTTTTCCGGGACCATCACTTTGTCACCCGACTTCGGGTTGCGGCCGATGCGGGGCGGCCGGCTGTTCAGTGCAAAACTGCCAAAACCGCGGATCTCGATGCGCTGGCCAGTCGCCAAAGCGTTGGTCATTGCGTCGAGGATCGTCTTGACAGCGTATTCCGCATCCTTGGCCACCAGCTGAGAATAACGCTCAGCGAGGCGGCTGATCAGCTCGGACTTGGTCATCGTGCTGTAGTCCGCAAACTTAGTTCTTGTTATCGAACTTGGCCTTGAGCAGTGCGCCCAGGCTGGTGGTGCCCGAAGCAGCATTGCTGTCAGGTGCCGATGCGCTGTTCTTCTGCATGGCTTCCACGGTGTCGACGTTGTCTTTCGCTTTGATCGACAGCTGGATGCTGCGCGCTTTGCGATCAATGTTGATCACCAGGGCTTCAACGCTGTCGCCAACTTTGAGGTGGGTACCAGCATCTTCAACACGGTCACGCGAGATTTCCGACGCGCGCAGATAGCCTTCGACTTCTTCGGACAGGCCAATGACAGCGCCTTTAGCTTCGACCGACTTGACCGTACCCGTTACCAGGGAGCCTTTGTCGTTCATTGCTGCGAAGTTGTTGAATGGATCGCCTTCCAGTTGCTTGACGCCCAGCGAAACACGCTCGCGCTCGACGTCGATGGCCAGAACGATGGCTTCCAGTTCGTCGCCCTTTTTGAAACGACGCACGGCTTCTTCGCCAGCTTCGGTCCACGACAGGTCGGACAGGTGCACCAGGCCGTCGATGTTGCCAGCCAGGCCGATGAACACGCCGAAGTCGGTGATCGACTTGATGGCGCCACGGACTTTATCGCCCTTCTTGTGGGTCATGCCGAAATCGTCCCATGGATTTGCTTTGCACTGCTTCATGCCCAGCGAAATACGGCGACGCTCTTCGTCGATCTCCAGAACCATGACTTCCACTTCGTCGCCCAGCTGGACAACTTTGTTTGGTGCCACGTTCTTGTTGGTCCAGTCCATTTCGGACACGTGTACCAGACCTTCGATACCCTGCTCGACTTCAACGAAGGCGCCGTAGTCGGTGAGGTTCGTGACTTTACCGAACAGGCGGGTGCTCTGTGGGTAACGACGGGACAGACCGGTCCAAGGATCGTCGCCCAGCTGTTTGACACCCAGCGAAACGCGATTCTTTTCCTGATCGTACTTCAGGACTTTTGCAGTGATTTCCTGGCCAACCGTCAGCACTTCCGACGGGTGACGCACGCGGCGCCATGCCAGGTCGGTGATGTGCAGCAGGCCGTCGATACCGCCCAGGTCCACGAAGGCGCCATAGTCGGTGATGTTCTTGACGACGCTGGTAACAACCGTGCCTTCTTTCAGCGTTTCCATCAGCTTCTGGCGCTCTTCGCCCATCGAAGCTTCGATGACAGCGCGGCGCGACAGCACGACGTTGTTACGCTTGCGGTCCAGCTTGATAACCTTGAATTCGAGGGTTTTGCCTTCGAATGGGGTGGTGTCTTTCACCGGACGGGTGTCAACCAGCGAACCCGGCAGGAACGCGCGGATGCCGTTGGTCAGAACGGTCAGGCCGCCCTTGACTTTACCGTTGACGGTACCGACGACGATCTCGCCGGATTCCATTGCTTTTTCCAGAGCCAGCCACGACGCCAGGCGTTTTGCCTTGTCGCGCGACAGGATGGTGTCGCCGAAACCGTTTTCGAGCGACTCGATGGCCACGGAAACGAAGTCGCCTACTTTGACTTCCAGTTCGCCCTGGTCATTCTTGAATTCTTCGATAGGAATGAAAGCTTCGGATTTGAGGCCGGCGTTGACGATCACGAAATTGTGGTCGAGGCGCACGACTTCAGCGGAAATAACTTCGCCGGAGCGCATGTCTTGCTTTGACAACGACTCTTCGAAGAGTGCTGCAAAGCTTTCCATACCAGTTGCTTCAGTTGTTGCTGTAGACATATGATTTACACTTGTTATCCAGCAAGGTTCGCAGGATGCGACTTAAACTGGGTTAGGTTGAAACACGCAAGATGGGGGCAATATTGCCACCATCAAGCACCAAAACACCATCCCCGCGAAGGCGAGGACCCATTGCACCCATGATCAAGCCAGGATGCTACGAGCGCCACACAATTACGCGTGGCATGGATCCCCGCCTACGCGGGGAGTTGCGCCCACCACTGCATCACCAACTCGACCGCTTCAGCAACGGTTTTGTCCGATGTATCCAGCACATGCGCGCCTTCTGCCGGCACCAGCGGGGCGATTAACCGATGAGTATCACGGTCATCGCGCGCCTGCAAATCGGCCAGCAGATCGTCAATATTAGCAGAAAATCCCTTGTCAATCAATTGCTTGTAACGCCGCTCGGCCCGCGCAGCAACGCTTGCGGTCAGGAAAATCTTCAATTGCGCGGACGGAAAGATGACCGTGCCCATGTCCCGGCCGTCAGCCACCAGGCCCGGCGCTTTCCGGAAACCCAGCTGTAATCCGAACAACGCCTGACGCACACTTGGCAACGCGGCAATGCGCGATGCCAGGTTGCCAATTTCCTCGGCGCGGATGGCCTGTCCGACGTTTTCGCCGGCCAGCCGGATCTCGCCATCGACAAACCGCGCCGGCAGATGTTCAGCGGTTTTGGCAAGCGCGTGTTCGTCGCCCAGGTCGACACCGCGGCGCAGCGCCGACAACGCCGTCAGGCGATACAGCGCGCCCGAATCGAGCAGGTGAAAGCCGAGACGCTCGGCGACCAGATGCGCCACCGTGCCTTTGCCGGATGCGGTAGGACCGTCAATCGTGATAACTGGAATGGAAGAATGTGTCATGAAGGCCTAAAACAGCTCGTTGCGGGCAATCCCGGCGAAGGTTTCGAAATAATCGGGGAAGGTCTTGGCGACGCATTTCGGATCGTTGATGCGCACTGCATTCCCGCGCCGCGCCGCGCCATCGAGTGACGCCAGCGAAAAGCACATCGCCATGCGGTGGTCGTCGTACGTGTCGATCGTGGCCGGCAGCAGTGCGGCGGGCGGCGTGATGCGGATATAGTCGGCACCCTCTTCCACCGTGGCGCCCACCTTGCGCAGCTCGATCGCCATCGCTGCCAGCCGGTCGGTTTCTTTTACGCGCCAGCTCGCGATATTGCGCAGCGTGCTGGTGCCGTCGGCATACAGCGCGGCCACGGCAATCGTCATCGCTGCATCCGGGATGTGATTGAAATCGGCATCGATGGCTTTTAATACGCCGTTCGACGTGGCCTCGATCCAGTCGTCGCCGCGCGTGATGGTGGCGCCCATCTGTTCCAGCGCCTCGGCAAAACGCACATCGCCCTGGATCGAATCGCGGCCGACGCCAAGCACGCGCACCGGGCCGCCGGCAATTGCGCCGGCGGCCAGAAAATAGGACGCCGACGACGCATCGCCTTCAACGTGGATGCTGCCCGGACTGGTGTAGCGCTGACCGGGTTGCACAGTGAACGACTGCGCGGAACCGCCCGCATCCGGCTCCACCGTGACGCCAAACCTGCGCATCAGGTTCAGCGTGATCTCGATGTAAGGTTTACTGATCAACTCGCCGACAACGTCGATGGTCACCGGATGTTCTTTCGCCATCAGCGGCGCGGCCATCAGCACCGCCGTCAAGAACTGGCTCGATACATTGCCGCGCACCGCCATGCGCTCTGCGTGGATATGGCCGCGACGGATGCGCAGCGGCGGAAATCCAGCCTCGCCCGTATAGTCAATCTGCGCACCAATGGCATTCAGCGCGTCGACCAGGTCGCCGATCGGGCGCTCGTGCATGCGCGAGACGCCGTGCAGCGTGTAGTCGCCGCCAATCACGGCCAGCGCCGCGGTCAGTGGACGAATTGCGGTACCCGCGTTCCCCATGAACAGGTCGGCTTCATGCACCGGCAGCACGCCATCGGCGCCGTGGATAATGTGCGTGTGGTCGTCCAGCTGCTCCCACTTGATGCCGAGCGACGTGAGTGCCCCCAGCATGACCATGGTGTCGTCGGACGCAAGCAGACCGTGGATGGTCGTGCTGCCGCCAGAGAGCGCCGCGAGCAGCAGGGTGCGGTTCGAAATACTTTTCGAGCCCGGCAGGCGCACAGTACCTTCGACGCGCATTACCGGCGCCAGGTCGAGATGCTGCGGATAGTGTTTTGCTTGCGTCATATTAGATTCCTGATTCTTGAGGCGGACAGGATTGCACTGCTTCAGCCGATTCGATTGCGTCGATCCAGGCGCCGCGCGCCCGTTGTGCGTTCGCGTACACGCCTTCCAGTGCGGCGCCGTCGCTGGCTGCCAGCATGGCGCGCATGCCGGTCAATTGTGCCAGATAGTCGTCCAGTTCCGACAGCAGCGCGGTGCGGTTGGCCAGGCTGATGTCGCGCCACATTTCGGGCGACGATCCGGCAATCCGGGTGAAGTCGCGAAAGCCGCTGGCGGCATACTGAAACAGCAGGCCGGCGTGCGGTTTGCTGGCGATGTCGTCGACCAGCGCAAACGCCAGCAGGTGCGGCAGATGGCTGACGGCGGCGAAAACCTTGTCGTGCTCCGCGGGTGTCAATCTGTGAATGATGGCGCCGCAGGCTTCCCATGCAGCTGCCACTTTGTCGATATCTGCATCACGGTTTTCGGGCAGCGGCGTGAGCACCGTTTTTTTGCCCCGGTACAGGTGTACGCGCGCCGCATCGGGCCCGTTCGCTTCGCTGCCGGCAATCGGATGGCCCGGCACGAACTGGCTTACGCGCGCGCCCAACGCGGCACGCGCGGCCGCGACGACATCCGATTTGGTGCTGCCGGCATCGGTGACGATGGCATGCGCTTCCAGATACGGCAGCAGCGACGCCAGAATCGGCCCCGTCTGCGCCACCGGCGCGGCCAGCAGCACCAGGTCGGCGCCGCGCATCGCAGCCGCCGGCGTGGTGCACACTTCATCGACGATGCCAAGTTCCAGCGCCCGTGCCAGCGCTTGCGGCGAACGCCCCAGGCCAACGATATGGCGCGCCGCGCCGGCGTGCTTCAGCGCCAGCGCAAACGACCCGCCAATCAAACCGACGCCAATGATGACGACGCGTTCAAACATCAAGCCAGCGCCTGTTTCAACGCCGCGAGGAAAACTGCATTTTCCTGCGGCAGACCGATCGAGATGCGCAGCCATTGCGGCAAACCGTAGTTCCCGACCGGGCGCACGATCACGCCCTGCTTCAACAACGCCAGATTCACGCGCGCGCCGGCGTCGTTGTCGTCGCCGACCTTGACCAGCACGAAGTTACCGTGTGACGGCACGTACTGCAGCCCCATCTCTTCAAACGCTTCGACAAACTGGCGATAGCCGGCCGCGTTATTCAACGCGCCCTGCTCCAGAAAAGCCTTGTCGGTCAACGCTGCAATCGCGGCGGCCTGCGCCAGCGAATTGACATTGAATGGCTGGCGGATGCGGTTCATCAAATCTGTCACGGCTGGCTGCGCAATCGCGAAGCCGACGCGCAGACCGGCCAGCCCGTAGGCTTTCGAGAACGTGCGCGAGACGATCAGGTTCGGGTACGTGCGCACCCAGGCGCTCGACTCGAACTGGTCTTCCGGCTGCAGGAATTCGTTGTACGCTTCGTCGAGCACCACGATCACATGCCCAGGCACTTTATTGAGGAACGCCTGGATCTGCGGCGCAGGAATGAAAGTACCGGTGGGGTTATTCGGGTTGGCGATGAACACGAGGCGCGTGTCGGCGTCGATCGCCGCGAGCATCGCATCGAGGTCATGGCCGTAATCGACGGCCGGCACGACGACGGCGCGCGCGCCCACGCCCTGCGTTGCCAGTGCGTACACGGCAAACGAATACTGGGCATAAACGACAGCCTGGCCAGCGGAGACAAACGCGCGTGCTGCGATCTCGAGGATGTCGTTGCTGCCGTTGCCAAGCGTGATCCAGTTGGCCGGCACATCGTAGCGCGCGGCCAGCGCGGCTTTCAGATCGAAACCGTTGGCGTCCGGGTAGCGTCCCAGGTCGGCCGCTGCCGCCTGCATCGCGGCGATGCTGGACTGCGGTATGCCGAACGGGTTTTCGTTGGACGCCAGTTTCACGATGGCGGCTTCATCGAGGCCGAATTCACGCGCAACTTCCGCGATGGGTTTGCCCGTCTGGTACGGGGCGATGGCGCGAACATAATCTGGACCAAATTGGGACATTTTTTACTTTCGTTTATATGATTTACAAGCTCAAAGGATAGGACCCGAGCACTTTGAAAAAGGCAGCATTGTCTTGCAGTTCGACCAGCGCGGCGGCAACTGCCGCATCCTGCACATGGCCTTCGATATCGACGTAAAAATAATATTCCCAGGTGCCGATGCGGGCCGGGCGCGATTCGAAACGTGTCATCGAGACGCCGTGCTTCGACAACGGTGCCAGCAAATTGTAGACGGCGCCCGCCTTGTTCGGCACCGCCAGCACCAGCGATGTGCGGTCGAGCCCCGACGGGCCGGTACGCAAGGAACCGATGACGAGGAAGCGGGTGCGGTTATGCGGATCATCCTGGATATGTGCCTGCACTACGCCCAGCTGATACTGCTCGCCGGCCATCTCGCTGGCAATCGCGGCCAGCGTGGGATCGCGGCTTGCCATGCGCGCCGCTTCGGCATTCGAGGCGACTGCGCGGCGTTCGAGTTCCGGGTGGTGCTGGTTCAGCCACACCTGGCACTGGGCCAGGGCCTGCGAATGGGCGCAGACTGCAGTCACGCCGGCCATCGTGCCGGTTTTCGTCATCAGGCTGTGATGCACCGCGATCGACACTTCGCCGCTGATGACGGACGTCGTCGCCAGCAGCAGGTCGAGGGTGCGGTTGATGGCGCCTTCCGAAGAATTTTCCACCGGGACCACGCCAAAATCGGCAGTGCCGGCTTCGGTGGCGCGGAACACTTCATCGATCGACACGCACGGCAAGCCTTCGACGGCGCTGCCGAATTGCTGGAACACGGCTTGCTCGCTGAAGGTGCCGGTGGGGCCGAGATAGGCGACCGTCACGCGGTGCTCGAGCGCGCGGCAGGCCGACATGATTTCGCGGAAGATGACTTGCAGGTCCTTGTCCTTCAACGGACCCGGATTGCGCTCGGCCACGCCGCGCAGCACCTGCGCCTCGCGCTCGGGCCGGAACACGGGGGCGTTGGTTTCCGCCTTGACGTGGCCGACTTCCTGCGCCACCTGGGCGCGGCGCGCCAGCAGGTCCAGGATTTGCTTGTCGATCGCATCGATCTGTTCGCGCAGGGGTGTGAGTTTGTCTGTCATATAGTTGTTGGCGCCTGTCGATAGCCACAGTCGTCACCCCCGCGAAAGCGGGGGCCCATACCACCTGGTGTCAGTGTTATCGCTAAGCGAAGGTGGTATAGGTCCCGGCCTTCGCCGGGATGACGGTTTTTAGGGTAACGGGGAAAGCAGCTGCGGCATAAGCCCAAGCAGTCTACCTGCCCGCAAACTCGTTCAAATAATGCACCAGCGCTTGTACGCCTTCAATCGGCATCGCGTTATAAATCGATGCCCGCATGCCGCCGACGGACTTGTGGCCCTTCAGTTGCAGCAGCCCGCGCGCTTTGGCGCCGGCCAGGAATTCTTCATTACGGCGCTCGTCGCGCAAATAAAACGGCACGTTCATGCGCGAGCGGTTTTCAACAGCCACGCGGTTCTCGTAAAAATCATCCGCATCCAGCGCCGCATACAACAGTCGCGCCTTTTGAATATTGATCGCTTCCATCGCCGCCACGCCGCCCAGCTTTTTCAGGTGCGCAAACACCAGCCCGGCGATATAAATCGCATACGTCGGCGGCGTGTTGAACATCGAATCGGCGTCGGCCACATTACGCCAGTTGAACGACGACGGGCAAATCGGCAGCGCGTGATCGAGTAAATCTTCGCGCACGATCACCAGCGTGAGTCCCGCCGGTCCGATATTTTTCTGCGCCCCGGCGAAGATCACGCCGTACTTGCGGACATCGATCACGCGCGACAAAATATGCGACGACATGTCTGCCACCAACGGCGTATCGCCTTGCACCGTCGGCACAAAATTGTACTCGACGCCGTCGATGGTTTCGTTGGTGCAGATATGCAGGTAAGCCGCACCCGGTGTCAGCTGCCACGTGTCTTCCGCAGGCACTGCGGTGAACGGCGCCGGCCCGCCGGACGCCGCCACATTCACATGCGCGTAACGTCGAGCTTCCTCCAGCGACTTGCCCGACCACGATCCAGAATGGACGAAATCCACCGTAGCCGGTTGCGCCACCCGGCCCACCAGATTCATCGGCACGACCGCATTCTCACCCAGCCCGCCGCCCTGCAGAAACAGGATTTTGTAGTTGGCAGGCACGGCCAGCAACGCGCGCAGGTCGGCTTCGGCCTGTTGATAGATGGCGATGAATTCCGGCCCGCGATGGCTCATCTCCATCACCGACATGCCGCTGCCATGCCAGTCCAGCATTTCCGCTGCCGCCTGTTGCAGCACTTCTTTCGGCAAGACCGCCGGCCCGGCCGAGAAATTAAAAACCTGCATGTTCATGCCTCCCAAAACAACGCAGCCCGCACATGGCGGGCTGCACACTTCACGCCATTATTCCGGCGCCGATTCAAGGTCGACGTCTTCGAGATCCGTCTCGACGATGCGCTGTAAACCAGACAGTTTGGTCCCGTCTTCAACGGCAATCAAGGTCACGCCCTGGGTGGCCCGACCCATTTCGCGAATTTCGGAAACGCGGGTGCGAATCAGCACGCCACCGGTCGTGATCAGCATGATCTCGTCGGTCGCTTTCACCAGCGTTGCGGCGACTACTTTGCCATTGCGCTCCGTGGTCTGTATCGCGATCATGCCTTTGGTGCCGCGACCGTGCCGGGTATATTCTGCAATGGGCGTACGCTTGCCAAAGCCGTTTTCAGTGGCGGTCAACACCGTCATCGGGAGTGACCTGGCCAGCGTGGTTGCGTCTGTGCCGTCATCGTTCGCATCGGCTTTCACCGCCGCGTTTGGTTCCGTCGGGATTTCTTCTTCCTGCTCGGCCACCAACATGGCGATCACGTTCTGGCCCTCTTCCAGGTTCATGCCACGCACGCCGCGTGCCGTACGGCCCATCGGACGCACATCGTTTTCGTCGAAGCGCACGGCCTTGCCCGAATCGGCAAACAGCATCACATCGTGCTGGCCATCGGTCAGCGCAGCGCCGATGAGGAAGTCGCCATCGTCCAGATCGACCGCGATGATGCCGGCCTTGCGTGGGTTGGAGAAGTCGCGCAGCGGCGTCTTTTTGACAGTACCCAGCGACGTGCCCATGAAGACGTAATGATCTTCCGGGAACGTGCGGTTTTCGCCCGACAGCGGCAAGATGACGGTGATCTTTTCGTTGTCCTGCAACGGGAACATATTGACGATTGGTTTACCGCGTGAATTGCGAGAACCCTGCGGCACTTCCCATACCTTCAGCCAGTACATGCGGCCGCGGTCCGAGAAGCACA
>JALYUM010000126.1 GCA_030853745.1 Pseudomonadota bacterium
CGCATCGGCAATCGGCTGCAGCAAGCCGCCCGGACCCACGCGGTTCGGGCCGATACGGATCTGAATCCAGCCGATCAGTTTGCGTTCCCACAGCGTGGCGTAAGCAACCAGGCCCATCAGCGGCAGCAACACGCACAGCAGTTTGGCCAAAGTCCAGACCAGTGTGAACACCGTCGGGCCCAACAGTTGAGGACCATTGGTATTGATGGTTTCGAGAAAAGTCATTACGCGGCCTCCCCTGCTTTTTGCACGGCAATCGGACCGAACATTGCGCCCAGCGTGGCAGTCAATGGATGGCCGGCCGCAACGCGCACGGCGTTGACTGGCAGGCGGCTGTCGATATCGGCAACCAGCGTTGCAGTGCCAGTGCCTTGCGTGACCGTCACGCGGTCGCCTGGCTTGACATTGAGTTCGGCAGCCAGTGCACGTGGCAGCGTGACCAGTGCGATGTTGGCGTCGGCCGTGCGTTGCAGCGGCTCCGAGCGGCGCGCGATGGCGTCGGCGAAGTAGATCGGCACATCGGTAACACGCTCGAGCGCGCCGGCATTGCCGTAAGCCGACGCCTGAATAACACCCTTGCCGACGTTGGTCAGCTTGCCCGACAAATCTGTAACACCCTTGCCCAGCGCTTCATCGCGCACGGCTTCCGACGTTTCGTAATCAAAACCTTCCACGCCCAGCAGTCCGCCCAGTACGCGCAGCACTTTCCAGGCTGGACGCGCTTCGCCGAGTGGCTTGACGGTGCCGTTGAAACTCTGTGCACGGCCTTCGCAGTTCACAAAAGTACCAGCGGTTTCGCTGAACGGCGCAATTGGCAGCAGCACGTCGGCGTAGTCGAAACCATGCTTGAAAGCGGACATGGCGACGACCATTTCAGCACCGTCCAAAGCGGCGCGGGCTTGCTGTGGATTCGCGCAATCGAGCTCAGGCTCGGCGTTCAGCAGCACGTACGCTTTTTTCGGCGTCTCGAACAACGATTTGTTCGACGTGGCGTTGACCAGGTAACCGCCAACCGTGTTGGCTGCTTCCACCAGGTAGCCAAATTTGGCGCCAGTGGTGTCAGCCAGCCACTGTGCAGCGGCGTGGATTGCCGCGCCTTGCGGGTGATGCGCGACCGCATTGCCCAGCAGGATCACACCGCCCTCTTTCGCGAACGTTTTCGCGATGGCTTTGGCGTTATCGGTGACAGTAATATTGTTGAAGCCGGCCGGTGCGTCGATTTCTTTCGCAGCAGCGACAGCCGCGACCACATCGGACAGTGCCGCCAGCCAGTCGGAAGGCGCCGCAACGATTTTCGCGGCAACCGTCATCAACAGGTCGTCGTCCGTACCGCCGAGAATGGCCAGCTTGGCGCCATTCTTGATGGCAGCGCGGATGCGCGTGGCAACCAGCGGATGATCCTTGCGCAGGTTCGAGCCAATGACAAACGCGCTGGCGACATTCGACAGTTCGGCAATCGGCATGCCCAGCCATGGGGTGACGGCGCCGTCCAACGCAAAGTCGCCCTGGCGCAGGCGGAAGTCGATATTGCTCGAGCCCAGGCCGCGCACCGCTTTTTGCAGCAGGTACAATTCTTCCACGGTCGAGTGGGCGGTCGCGGCAGCAGCGATGGCGTCGGCGCCGTGTTCGTGCTTGATGTTGCGCAGGCCATGCGCGACGTATTCCAGCGCGGTCTGCCAGTCGGTTTCCGCCCACTGGCCGCCCTGCTTGATCATTGGCTTCGTCAAACGGTCGGCATTGTCCAGCGCTTCGTACGAGAAGCGGTCTTTGTCGGACAACCAGCATTCGTTGATCGCTTCGTTTTCCAGCGGCAGCACGCGCATCACCTTGCCGTTTTTCACTTGCACAATGAGATTAGACCCAAGTGAATCGTGTGGCGACACCGACTTGCGGCGCGACAGTTCCCATGGACGGGCCGAGTAGCGGAATGGCTTAGACGTCAGCGCGCCCACCGGGCACAGGTCGATCATGTTGCCGGACACTTCCGAGTCGATGGTTTTGCCGACGAAGGTCGTGATTTCCGAGTGTTCGCCGCGGCCAACCATGCCCAGTTCCATGACGCCGGCAACTTCCTGGCCGAAACGCACGCAACGGGTGCACTGGATGCAGCGGGCCATCTCTTCCATCGACACCAGCGGGCCGGCTTCTTTCGGCACGACCACGCGTTTTTCTTCTTCGTAGCGCGACTTTCCGCTGCCGTAGCCGACGGCCAGATCCTGCAACTGGCATTCGCCGCCCTGGTCGCAGATCGGGCAATCGAGCGGGTGGTTGATGAGCAAGAATTCCATGACGGATTTCTGTGCCTGCACCGCTTTTTCGCTGTTCGAGCGCACGACCATTCCGGCCGAGACCGGCGTGGCGCATGCTGGCAAAGGCTTCGGCGCCTTTTCCACTTCGACCAGGCACATGCGGCAGTTGGCCGCAATCGACAATTTCTTGTGATAGCAGAAGTGCGGGATGTAGGTGCCGATCTTGTTGGCAGCTTCCAGCAACATCGTTCCCGGCGCGACTTCTACCTTCTTGCCGTCAATTTCAATTTCAACCATGAGATTTCTCTGGCCTTAAAGATAAGCGGGCACGAGGCAATGCTTGTGCTCGATGTGATATTCAAATTCTTCGCGGAAGTTCTTGATCATGGCGCGCACCGGCATCGCAGCAGCATCACCGAGCGCGCAAATCGTGCGGCCCTGGATGTTGTCGGCGATCGAGTTCAGCATGTCCAGGTCACTGGCGCGGCCTTCACCGTGTTCGATGCGGTGGACCATGCGGTACATCCAGCCCGTGCCTTCGCGGCATGGCGTGCACTGGCCGCACGATTCTTCGTAATAGAAATACGACAGGCGCAGCAGCGACTTGACCATGCAGCGCGTTTCGTCCATCACGATGACAGCGCCCGAACCCAGCATCGAGCCGGCTTTGGCGATGGCGTCGTAGTCGAGATCGGTATCCATCATGACGTCGCCGCGCACGACCGGCGCCGACGAACCACCAGGAATCACAGCCTTGATTTTCTTCCCACCGCGCATGCCGCCCGCCAGTTCCATCAGCGTAGCGAATGGCGTGCCAAGCGGCACTTCGTAGTTGCCTGGACGCTCGACATCGCCGGAGATCGAAAAGATTTTCGAACCGCCATTGTTTGGCTTGCCCATGGCCAGGTAATTCTCTGGACCCATGTTCAGGATGAACGGCACCGCGGCAAACGTCTCGGTGTTGTTGATCGTGGTTGGCTTGCCGTACAGGCCGAACGAGGCAGGGAACGGCGGCTTGAAGCGCGGCTGGCCCTTCTTGCCTTCGAGCGATTCGAGCAGCGCAGTTTCTTCGCCGCAGATGTACGCGCCATAACCGTGGGCGGCGTGCAACTGGAACGAGAATGTGCTGCCCATGATGTTGTCACCCAGGAAGCCGGCGGCACGCGCCTCTTCCAGCGCTTCTTCGAACAGCTCGTACTCGGCAAAAATTTCGCCGTGAATGTAGTTGTAGCCCACCGTGATGCCCATCGCAAAAGCGCCAATGGCCATGCCTTCGATCAGTGCATGCGGGTTGTAGCGAATGATGTCGCGGTCCTTGAACGTGCCCGGCTCGCCTTCGTCGGTATTGCAGACGAGATATTTCTGGCCCGGGAACTGGCGGGGCATGAAGCTCCACTTGAGGCCGGTTGGGAAACCGGCGCCGCCGCGACCGCGCAGGCCCGAGGTTTTCAGGTCGGCAATGATCTGTTCCGGCGTGACGCCATTTTCAAGAATCTTGCGCAATGCGCTGTAACCGCCACGGGCGACATAGTCGGCCAGGTGCCAGTTCTTGCCATCGAGACCCGCGAGGATCACCGGCTTGATGTGACGATCGTGCAGACTGGTCATTTGTTCAGTTCCTCAACGAGTGCGTCGATTTTTTCGTCCGTCATGAACGAGTGCATATGATGGTTGTTGACGATCATGACCGGTGCGTCGCCGCACGCGCCCATGCACTCGCCTTCCATCAGCGTGAACTTGCCGTCGGCTGTGGTACCGCGGTAGCCGATGCCCAGCATTTCCTGGAGGCGCTTGCCGGCGCGTTCGCCGCCCGACAACTGGCATGGCAGGTTGGTGCACACGGTAATCTTGTGCTTGCCCACCGGCTTGGTGTTGTACATATTGTAGAAAGTCGCCACTTCCTGGACGGCAATCGCCGGCATGCCGATGTAGTCGGCCACGTCCTGCAGAATTTCCGGTGGCAGCCAGCCCGTTTCGACCTGGGCGTGGGCCAGCGCGGCCATCACGGCCGACTGGCGCTGATCGGCTGGATACTTCGCCAGTTCGCGATCAATTTTTTTGTAGCACTGTTCAGATAACAACATGGTTTGCCTCTATGTTCACGCTAGCCGGGGGCTTAGCGGTCGATACTGCCGAATACGATGTCTTGCGTACCGATGATCGTGACGGCATCCGCGATCATGTGGCCACGGGCCATTTCGTCCAGGCTCTGCAGGTGAGCATAGTCCGGGGCGCGAATCTTCAACCGGTATGGCTTGTTGGCGCCATCCGAAACGATATAGATACCGAATTCACCCTTTGGATGCTCGACCGAGGCGAACGCTTCGCCAGGCGGCACGTGCATGCCTTCGGTGAACAGCTTGAAGTGGTGAATCAAGCTTTCCATATTGGTCTTCATGTCCACGCGGTTGGGCGGAGCGACCTTGTGGTTGCTGGTCATCACCGGGCCCGGATTGGCGCGCAGCCACGCGATGGCCTGCTTGATGATGCGGTTCGACTGGCGCATCTCTTCCACGCGCACCAGGTAACGGTCGTAACAGTCGCCATTGGTGCCCACCGGCACATCGAATTCCATCTTGTCGTACACGGCGTACGGCTGCTTCTTGCGCAAATCCCACTCAACGCCCGAACCGCGCAGCATGGCGCCGGTAAAGCCCATCGCCAGTGCATCTTCAGGGGCCACCACGCCGACGCCGACGGTACGCTGTTTCCAGATCCGGTTATCGGTCAGCAGCGTCTCATATTCATCGACATACGTGACGAAGCGCTTGGTGAAATCGTCGAGGAAGTCGAGCAAGGAGCCCTGGCGGGTTTCGTTCAGTGCGGCGATTTTTTTGGCGCTGCGGATGATCGATGGCTTGTGCTGCGGCATTGCCTCCGGCAAGTCGCGGTACACGCCGCCCGGGCGGTAGTAGGCCGCGTGCATGCGCGCGCCGGATACGGCTTCGTAGACGTCGAACAAGTCTTCGCGGTCGCGGAACGCGTACAGGAACGGGCCCATGGCGCCGACGTCGAGCGCGTGTGCGCCGAGCCACATCAAGTGGTTCAGCAGGCGCGTGATTTCATCGAACATGACGCGGATATATTGCGCGCGGATTGGCACTTCGATGCCGATGAGCTTTTCGATGGCCATCACGTACGCGTGCTCGTTGCACATCATCGAGACGTAATCGAGACGATCCATGTACGGGACCGATTGCAGGTACGTGCGCGTTTCCGCCAGCTTCTCGGTAGCGCGGTGCAGCAGGCCGATGTGCGGATCGGCGCGCTGAATGACTTCACCGTCCAGCTCGAGCACGAGACGCAGCACGCCGTGCGCGGCCGGGTGCTGCGGACCGAAGTTCAGGGTGTAATTTTTAAGTTCAGCCATTATTTCAGCCCGTAGCTTTCTTCGCGGATGACGCGCGGAATGATTTCACGTGGCTCGATGGTCACAGGTTGGTAAATTACCCGTTTCTGCTCCGGGTCGTAGCGCATTTCGACGTAGCCGGTGACCGGGAAGTCCTTGCGGAACGGATGACCGATAAAGCCATAATCGGTGAGGATGCGGCGCAGATCGTTGTGACCGTCGAACAGGATGCCGTACAGGTCGAACGCTTCGCGCTCGTACCAGTTGGCCGAACGCCAGACCGGCACCACCGAAGCGACCAGCGGCATGTCGTCGTCGGGTGCGAACACGCGCACGCGCACGCGCCAGTTGTGCTTGAGCGACAGCAGGTGCGAGGTGGCCGCGAAACGCAGACCATCCCACGTGCCTTCGCCGTAGGTCGAATAGTCGACGCCGCACAGGTCGAGCAGCTGCTCGAAATGCAGCGATGGCTCATCGCGCAGGATGAACATCGCCTGCAGGTAGTCGGCAGCTTTGACCTGCACGGTGACTTCGCCCAGCGCGGTGGAAATGGCTGCGCCCCCGCCCAGCGCGGCGGACAGCGCGCGGGCCAGTGTGTCTAATTTAGTTGTCATGGTGGGGATCCTGGCTTAGCGCGCAATGGTATTCGTGCGCTTGATCTTGTTTTGCAGCTGCAGGATGCCGTACAGGAGCGCCTCGGCGGTCGGCGGGCAGCCCGGGACATAGACGTCGACCGGGACGATGCGGTCACAGCCGCGCACCACCGAATACGAGTAGTGATAGTAGCCACCACCGTTGGCACAGGAGCCCATCGAGATGACCCAGCGCGGTTCCGGCATCTGGTCGTAGACCTTGCGCAGCGCCGGCGCCATCTTGTTGCACAGCGTGCCGGCCACGATCATCACGTCGGACTGGCGTGGCGACGGTCGGAACACAACGCCGAAGCGGTCCATGTCGTAGCGGGCCGCGCCCACGTGCATCATTTCGACTGCGCAGCAAGCCAGGCCGAACGTCATCGGGAACATCGACCCGGTGCGTGCCCAGTTGATCAGCGAATCGGCTGTCGTGGTAATGAAACCTTCGTTAAATACGCCTTCAATTGCCATGGCTTATTCCCAATCAAGGGCACCTTTCTTCCAGATGTACCAGAACCCAACGACGAACTCAGCGATGAACACCATCATCGTGATGAAGCCGCCGATGCCCAGTTCACGCATGGAGACACCCCATGGGAAGAAAAACGCCGTTTCCAGATCAAACAAAATAAAGAGGATCGCGACCAGGTAGTACCGGACGTCGAATTTCATGCGCGCATCTTCGAATGCTTCGAAGCCACACTCATACGGGGACAGCTTGGCCGCGTCGGGACGGTGCGGTCCGAGCAGATAGCCGAGCACCTGGGGCGCGACACCAACGCCGATGCCAACCAGGATAAACAACAGGACGGGGAAGTAATTTTCGAGGTTCACGATGGAGCCTATTTGAACGATCGGTTAACAAACAAATGCAGAAACAAATGCATTATCAACACAAAGACGCTGCTTGTTGCAGCGCCGCATCGCATCACCCCACTTGAGGAATTTACCAGGGTCAATACGACAAATGCTCGTAAAAAAGCCAGCTTAGGCAAAGAGCTGAAGCTCATGCTTTGTTGCTGGCTTCTTTGTATTCTTGGTGCCGACGGCGAGACTCGAACTCGCACAGCTTGCGCCACTACCCCCTCAAGATAGCGTGTCTACCAATTTCACCACGTCGGCTTTGAGACAGCTATTGTACCCTGCCTTAACACCATATTTCAATGCTCAAATTACGATGAATCAAGGAAAATGGGTTAAAACTCACTGCTTTGGTGCCGAGGGTATTTACCCGAGGCGATTTACTGCTGCCATGCGGCCAGAATTACCCAAAGGCCCCTACTAAAATGCTGCATTGCATCAATTACTTTGGAATTTCCGTGACAGGTGCCTGTGCTGGCGCAATGGCTGGCGCCGTTGGAACCGTCGTTGCCGGAATTGCATTCGGATTCGCAGGCACCACGACCGGGGCTTTTGCTGGCGTGGTTGCTGCACGGCCCATCACACCTGCATCGACCGTGCTGGTACGGTTATTACTGGCATAGACCAGACCCAGCGTCGAGGCAAAAAATACTGCCGCTGCCACTGCTGTCGACTTCGACATGAAATTCGACGAACCGGTGGCGCCAAACAGACTTCCCGACGCGCCGGAACCGAAGGCTGCGCCCATGTCGGCGCCCTTGCCGTGTTGCAGCAGCACCAGGCCAATAATGACCAGCGCGGAAATAACCTGGATGACGACGATAATATTAAATAGGGTACTCATTGCAATTCCATTCCAAGTTTGACTTACGATTTTTCAGAGAGTTCAATACCAGCGATTATTTCGCTGCGTGGATGATGGCCAGAAAGTCTGCTGCCTTCAATGCCGCACCACCGATCAGGCCGCCATCGATATCCGGCTGGGCCATCAATTCTTTTGCATTCTCGGGTTTCATGCTGCCGCCGTACAACAAAGGGACGGTATCGGCCGTCTCGGCGCTGTGCTTGCGCAATTGCGCGCGCAACGCGGCGTGCACTTCCTGCGCCATCGCAGGCGTTGCCGTTTTGCCGGTGCCGATGGCCCAGACCGGTTCGTAAGCAACCACCAGCCGCGCCACGTCGGCTTCGGACAGCAGCGTCAGCACCGCTTCGAGTTGCGCACTGACGATGGCATTCGTCTGCCCGGCGTCGCGCTCTTCCAGCGTTTCGCCGACACAGACGATGGGAATCATGCCTGCGCGCAGCACAGCTTCCGCCTTGCAGGCCACCAGTTCGCTGGTTTCGAGGTGATAGGCGCGGCGCTCGGAGTGGCCGACGATGACATATTTGCAGTCATATTCGACCAGCATGCTGGCCGAGACATCGCCGGTGAAAGCGCCACATTGCTGCGCCGAGACATCTTGCGCGCCGATGGCCAGCGTGCTGCCAGCCAGCAGTTCCTGGGCCTGATGCAAATAAGGACAAGGCACGCAGACTGCGCACGCGGCGCCCGCACCATCGAGGCCGGCAACGATGCCTGAGAGCAGTTCGGCATTGACTGCACGACTACCATTCATTTTCCAGTTACCGACGACAAGTTTCGAACGCATAGTGGCCCACGGTTGATTAACCCGCTATTCTAACTGCCGCTCTCATGCCGGTCAACGCATCGGCGCGCGAACATTCTTACAACACTTGCAACATGATTTTGCCGACGTGGGTGCTGGTTTCCATCAGCGCGTGCGCCTCGGCGGCCTGCGCCAGCGGGAAGGTCTTGTAGATGACAGGGCGCAGCTTTTTCTGTGCGAACAGCGGCCATGCATGCTGCAGCAGTTTGGCTGCAATATCTGCCTTGAACGCGGTCGTGCGCGGGCGCAGCGTGGAACCGCTGATGACGAGGCGGCGCTGCAACACTTGCGCCAGATCGATGGTGGCTTTGGCGCCGCCCAGCAACGCGATGAGGGCGATGCGGCCATCGTTGGCCAGGCAATCGATTTCGCGCGCCACGTAATCGCCGCCGACCATATCCAGCACCACGTCGACACCTTTACCGTCCGTCAGTTCCTTGACGACCGCGACGAAATCGTCGGTTTTGTAGTTGATGCCGCGCTCGGCGCCGAGTTCCACGCAGGCGGCGCATTTTTCATCGCTGCCGGCAGTCGCGAACACGCGGTGGCCAAGTGCCGACGCCAGCTGGATCGCGGTGACGCCGATGCCGGAACTGCCGCCCTGCACCAGCAAGACTTCGTCGCCGCTCAGGTGCGCGCGCTCGAAGACATTGGTCCACACGGTGAAATAGTTTTCAGGCAAAGAGGCCGCTTCGAGCGGCGACAGGCCGTCAGGAATCGGCAGGCACTGGCCGGCCGGGGCCGCGCAATATTCGGCATAACCACCGCCATGCACCAGCGCACAGACCATGTCGCCGACGTTAAACGACGTGCCGGACAGATCGCCCGACACAATTTCTCCGGCCACTTCCAGGCCAGGCAAATCAGATGCGTCTTTCGGCGCCGGATACTGGCCCTTGCGCTGCGCCACATCGGGCCGGTTGACGCCGGCCGCGTGGACGCGGATGAGCACTTCGCCGGGTTTGAGCGTCGGCATTGGCCGCTCGCAGAGTTGCAGCACCTCGGGGGCACCAGGTTGGGTAATTTCAATTGCGCGCATGGTTTTCCGATCAATATTCGACAAAAAACCATTGTACGCATTCCTACTCGGCCCCGGTTTTCGACTGCGTCGGCAAGCTGGTGCCCACCTTCCATGTGCGCGACAGCACCTGCGCCTCGTCGATCTGCTCCTGCGTCATCTGACGTGCCACCGAGGCCCGCTGCGCCACCGACTTGGCATTGCCACCAGCCGCCGACAAATTCCACAGCATGTAAGCAATTACCAGATCCTGCGGCACATTCGCCACGTGGTAGCGGTACATCAGACCGAGCGCATGCTGGGCATCGGCGTGGCCCTGCTCGGCTGCCTTGTGAAACCACCACACCGCCTGACGCTGGTCGAGCGGTACGGCGTTGCCCGTGTAATACATGGCCCCGATCAGGTACTGGGCATCCGGCTTGCCGGCCTCGGCAGCCTTGCGACTCCATGCAAACGCCTGTTTGAAGTCCCGCGCGACGCCACGGCCCATGTAGTACATCAAGCCAAGCAATTGCTCGGCATCGTGATTGGCGGCTTTTGCCAGCGGCGTGATTTCTTTCAGGGCCAGCGCGTAATTGCGGGCGTTGTACGCATTCGCCCCCTCGACAAACCCCGCCATTGCGCTGGCCTGTATGCCAAACGTGAGCACAAGGGCGAAAAAAGAATGTTTAAGGCCCATCTTATTTCCATCTCACATTGCCGAGCCCATCGACGCTGACCTTGCGGTTCTGCGGTTTGCCGTACACCGTCACGGAGCCCAGACCGGACAGGTTCAGGTTGGCATTCACATGCGCGTTCACCGTTGCACTGCCGAGGCCGCTGAGATCCAGGCTGACGCTTTCCACGATAAATCTCTGCGCGTCGAGTCCACCCAGGCCTTCCAGATTAGCGCGCAAAACCTTCGCTTGCCCCTCCAGCGTGACATAGCCCGCCCCTTCCAGGTTCAGTTCGATCCGCTCGGCATTCAGCCCCGTCAGCGTCATGCTGCCAAGACCGCCAAGGCTGGCTTTGACGATTCGGTAATTGCTGCCTTGCATCGTCATCGACCCGGCGCCGTCCAGCGACAAGGTGATGTTGTCGCCGCTGAAACCGCTGACCACGCTGGTACCAAGGCTTTCCGACCGGAGTTCCCGCAGCGTCGGCAAGACCAGCTCGGCCCGCAGACTGCGCCGGTTACTGCCGCGCACGCCATGGTCGTCGTTCTCGATGATCAGGGTGTCGCCGCTCTGGCGGCTGGTGGTCCGGTCGACCAGGCGCGCATCGCCGTTCAGCGTCAACGCCGGCACCGTTCCCTGGCGCACGGTCAGGCTGACGATGCCGTCGAGCCGCACGCGCGTGATGCGCGCATCGACCTGGCGGGTTTCCGACGTCACCCTGTCGTCGGCAGCGGCAGCAGTCGCCCCTGCCATCGTGCCAAGCAATACAGCGCCTGCCACACCGAGAAGCCAAAATATCTTCATTTCTTTCTCCTTTTCTTATTTTTTATCATCACAACATGTTTTCACTATAGCGATCAGCCTGCCGCCAGCGCCAGCGATTGCGACGAACTGCAAAATTCGGCCACCAGACGGCATATCAGCTGGTAAAGACAAAACCCGGGGTCAGGTCCGGCAAAGCGACATTTTTGAACTTTTCTGTCGTTTTGCTGTCGTCATGGGATGATCATATGTATAGGAAATAATCAAGAAGTTGGTCTGGAGATCTTGAGATTCGGATAAGATTATTGATGCTGCGGTGCGTTGCTGCGGCGTCCTATTCATGCTGAGCTTTCTCGAGGTAACCATGCGCAAGTGTCTTCTTCCCGTTTTGCTGGCGGGTGCCTTTCTGTCCCAACCGGTGCTGGCCGCTGCCGCAGACCAGTGGACATTGCCGGTCCAGGTACAAAAACTGCCAAACGGCCTGACCGTCATCGTGTCGGAAGACCACACATCGCCCACCGTCGGCGTCTCCGTCGTGTACCACGTCGGCATGCGCCTGGAGCCGCACAACCGCACCGGCTTTGCCCACCTGTTCGAACACCTGATGTTCCAGGGCACGCCGAATGCGCCCAAAGGCGTGTTCGACCGCACCATCACCGGTGGTGGCGGGCGCAACAATGGCTCGACGCGGCCCGACTTCACCAACTACATCGAGACCGCGCCGGTGTCGTCGCTCGACGCCATTTTGTGGCTGGAAGCGGACCGCATGAAAACGCTCGATTTTTCGGCCGCGTCGTTGAAAAACCAGCAGGACGTCGTCAAGGAAGAAATCCGCGTCAACGTGAAGAACCAGCCGTACGGCGGCTTCATGTGGATCGACATCGCGCAGCAAGGTTTCCAGAAGTGGGAAAACAACCACGACGGCTACGGCAGTTTCGCCGATCTCGAAGGCGCCAGCCTCGACGACGTGCGCGCCTTCCACCGCGACTACTACGGCCCGAACAACGCGGTGCTGTCGATTGCCGGCGACGTCACCCCGGCGCAGGGCTTTGCCCTCGCGTCCAAATATTTCGGCGGCATCGCCACGCGCCCCACGCCGAAACCGGGCGACTTTACCGAGCCGCTGAACACGCAAGAAAAACGCATCGAGCAGAGCGATGCGCTGGCCCAGGTGCCGGCGATTGCCACCGCCTGGAAAGTGCCGGCGCGCGGCAGCCGCGACCATGCTGCGATGGCGGTACTGGCCGAAGTGCTGGCCGGCGGCGACGCCTCGCTGTTTTACCAAGGGCTCGTCAAGGGCCGCGAAATTGCGCTCAATGTCAGTGGCGGTTTCGGCCTGACCGATGCGTGGGAATTCGACGGTCCCACGCAGTTCGTCGTGTTCGCGCTGTACAAGCCGAACGGCAGCGCCGACAGCCTGCTCGCCGCGATGGATGACGACATCGCCAAGGTTGTCAAAAATGGCGTGTCGCCGGAGATGCTGAAACGCGTGAAAACGCAGATGCTGGCCGACTGGAACGACAAGCTCGAAAGCTTCATCAATCGCGCCGACGCCCTCGCCCGCCTGCAAACGCTGTGGGGCGACGCGAACGTCGTCAACCAGATTCCGGGCTGGATCAATAACGTCACGTCGGCCGACCTGCAGCGCGTGGCCGCGACGTACCTGACTGCCGCGAACCGCACGACGATCGACCGGAAACCAGCAGCCGCCGCCCCCGTGCGCGCTGCCATCAAACCGCCCGCCGAAGCCGGCACGAAATAAGGAGCGCATCGTGACGATCGCCAACAAACTGACACTGACACTTGCCGTATCCCTGCTGGTTTCGCCGCTCGCACACGCCGCGGACGCACCCGCCACGCCGGCCGGCATGCCCGCGTACGGCAAGGATAAACCTCTGCCGGCGCCGAAAATCAGCCGCAAAACTTTATCGAATGGCCTCGAAGTGTGGGTCGTGCCACGCCAGGGACTGCCGCGCGTCGACTACGTGCTGGCCATCCGCGGCGCTGGTTACGCCGCCGACGACAAAGCTCACCCGGGCTTTGCCAGCATGCTGGCCAGCCTGCTCAACGAAGGTTCCGGCAAACACGATTCGCGCGCCATCGCCGAACTGGCCCAGGGCATGGGCGGCGCGGTGGCGGCCAGTCCGGCGCTCGACGGCATACTGGTGTCGGCCCACGCAGTGACCTCGCAGGCCGCCCCGATGCTCGATCTGATGGCCGAAGTGGTGCGCCAGCCGACCTTCCCCGCGAAGGAAGTCGCGCTCGCCAAAGCCAACGCGCTGCAAGGCCTGAAGGTCGCCGAGACGCAGCCACGCTTTCGCGCCGACCGCGCCCTGGGCAAAGCCATCTACGGCAATCACCCATACGGCCAGGTCGAGCCCACCGCCGAAGCCATCAGCAGCACCACCGAGGAATTGCTGAAGACCGAGCACGCAAAACGGTTTCGCCCCGAACGCGCGCTGCTGGTCATCACCGGCCGCGTCACCGATGCCGAAGCGATGAAGATGGCGCAGCGGGCGTTCGGCGCATGGCGCGGACAAGGCACTGCCGCACCGGAGACGCCGATCGCGCCTGGCGCCGCAGCACCGGTGCGCCTGGTCCTGCAAAGGAATGGCAGCGTGCAGTCCACCGTGCGGCTGGGCACCCCTGGCATTGCCGCGACCTCGCCCGACCAGATCCCGCTGCGCCTTGCCAGCACCATCCTCGGTGGTGGCTTCAGCAGCCGCGTGAATCTGAACCTGCGTGAAGAGAAAGGCTATACCTACGGCGCGTCTGCCGGTGCGCGCATGTACCGCGAAGGCGGCAGCATTATCGGCGGGGCCGAAGTACGCAACGATGTCACCGGCGCGTCGCTCAAGGAGTTCATGATGGAGTACAAGCGCATCGGCACCGAACTGGTGACGCCGGGTGACATGGAAATGAACAAGCGCTACGTGGCTGGCGGCTATTTGATCAGCAACCAGTTGCAGCGCTCGGTAGCAACCACGCTGGCGTCGAACTGGCTGGTAGGCCTGCCGCCGGAATTCCTCGGCCAGTTCGTGCCGTTGATTCAGAAGGTGACGGCCGAACAGGTGCGCGACGTAAGTAAAAAATACTTCGCGCCCGAAGTGCAGTCGATCGTGGTCGTGGGCGACAACAGCGCCATCGGCGAGCAGCTGAAAGCCTACGGCGACTTCACGGTCAGCGACAAGTAAGCAGGCGACCAGTAGCGCGTCGACTCCACCAACGCCCGCCGCCACGCGGGCGTTTTTCGTTCGATCGAAGACGAGCATGAATACACCTCCCGTGCGCATCGGCGCCTTGCTGATCATCCTGACCGCCAGTGCTGCCATACTATGGTTTCAATCGGACGGCCCCGCCCCCGATCCGGCCACGGCGCCGCTTGAAAGCACTGCGCTTACCGCGCCGCCGCGCGCGCAAACTGCCGGTCAACCGATGGCAAGCTTTGCCACGCAGGCCGTACCTGCGGCATCGTTGAGCCAGCAGGTGGATGCTTTGATCGCCACGCGCGATCCGCGCAATGCCTACGCGGCCTACCGCCTGCTGGCCGACTGCGTCACTTTCAACCGCGACGGCGACCGCCTGATTTTCGACCAGGACGATGCCAAGCATTGGAACGACGATGGCACCCTGCCCGGCTTTCGCAGCATGACCGACGCCGAAAAGCGCCATGACGCCAGTTTCTGCGGCCAGATGACCGAGCGCATGCGCCAGTCGCGCATCGATTACCTGGCGTTCGCCGCACAGCATGGCGTGCCCGGCGCCGCCATCGCGCAAGTGTCGGAAGGACCGTTCGGCGACCGCAGCGCGCTGGCCACGCGCCCCGACGATCCGCTGGTGCGCGAATGGAAAGCGCGCGTGCAGGAGCAGCTGGCGCGCGTCGCCGACACCCAGGCCGACCTCGCGGCGCTGAATTATTTATCGGCGATGCGGATGGTGGGCAACGACGTGTTCGACAAGGATCCGGCACTGGCGTACCGCTACGGTGTGGCCATGAGCCTGATCTATCGCGACCTCAGCGGACCGGAGAATGCGATGGCCAGACAGTACAGCCCGGACAGCCCGCTGATGCAGGCCGCGGGAGCCAGTCTCACGCTGCAGGAACGCAGCGCGCAGCTGGCCGAAGCGCAGCGGATTGCGGACATTGCGCGGGCGCGGCGGCAACGCGAGACCGGTGTGCCTGCAGCAATGCCGGCGGCGCCGCTGGGAAATGCGTTGTAACGTCGTCTCTGCGCAGGCGGCGATCCATCGCGCGCACGAGCAGCATCAGCGCTGATCCAGGGGGGGTATGGGGTCGTGGCGTAGCCAGGACGCCTTCGCCGGGATGACGGTTTTCAAGACGAAAGGGAACGCCTACGTCGGATTATGCCGCATCGCCCCGCAACGCCGCCTCCAGCGCCGACAGCTGCGCCGGTTTCACCAGATGCGCATCGAAGCCTGCATCGCGCGCCTTCTGGCGGTCTTCCGGCGACCCGTAACCGGTGTGCGCCACCAGACGGATATGGGACAGCGCGGCATCGGCCTTGAGGAGACGGGCCAGCTGATAACCGTCGAGACCCGGCAAACCGATATCGAGCACGATCACATCGGGACGCTGTTCGCGTGCCATTGTCGTGACGGCGTGCGCATCGTTGGCGGTAATGGTGTCGTAACCCATCTCGGTCAGCAGGAAACCCATCATCTCCATGGCATCGACGTTGTCGTCGACCAGCATCACGCGCAGGCGCGCAGGGTCATCCGCGGCCACCACTGGCGCCGTTTCCGGCACAGGCGCAGATGCCGACACGGGCGCAGATGCCGACACAAGCGCAGCAACCGGCAACGGCTCCGTGCGCAGCACCGGCAGTTCGACCGTGAACGTGCTGCCCAGGCCAATCCCCGGACTGGTGGCGGTCAGGTGCCCGCCATGCATTTCCAGCAGGCGCGAGACCAGCGACAGGCCGATCCCAAGGCCCTCCTGCGCGCGGTCCGGCGCAGCCGACACCTGGGCAAACATGCCGAAGATACGGGTCAGGTTGCCGCGCTCGATGCCAATGCCGTTGTCGCTGACGTCGATGCGCACCAGCTGTCCACCGACTGCGCCGGGCGCACCAACCAGCCGCGCGCGGACGGTGACGTGGCCGTGCTCCGGCGTAAACTTGGCGGCATTGTGCAGCACATTGCCCACCGACTGCGCCAGGCGCACGGCGTCGCCGGCCACCCAGATATCCAGGTCCGGCAGTTTCACATCCAGCGTATGGTGGCGCAACTGCAGCAGCGGCGTGGCGGTCTCGATGGCCTGCGCGATCACCGTGCCGATGTTCACTTCTTCGCTGCGCAGCACGATCTTGCCTTGTGAGATACGCGCGACATCGAGCAGGTCGTCCACCAGGTGCGCCAGATGGTCGACCTGGCGCGTGATCACATCGCGCGCGCGTTCGCGCAAGCCGATATTGTCATCGCCGCCATTGGCCAGCAACGCCGCGGCGCTGCGGATCGGGCTCAGGGGATTGCGCAATTCGTGCGCCAGCGTGGCGAGAAATTCATTCTTGTTGACGTCGGCCGTGCGCAGCAAGCCTTCCATCTCGCGCTGACGCGTGATGTCGCTCGTCACGCGGGCGATGCGATAGACCACGTCCTTCGCATTCCGCACCGGGAACAGGCGGTCGCGCACCCAGCGTACCGCGCCATCGGGCGCGACGACGCGGTATTCTTCATCGTAATTATGCAGCGCGTCGAGATCGCTCCAGCGCTGTTGCACCATTGCCCTGTCATCAGGATGGACGGCGCTCAGCCAGTCGTCCTGCGTACTACCAAGCTCGCCGGCGATACGCCCGAAGATCGACGAATACGCCGGGCTGACAAACTCCAGCGCGCGCGTGGGCACCGAGAACATCCAGAATACGTCTTCGATATTGTCGGTCAGCTGGCGGAACCGCTCTTCGCTGTCGCGCAGCGCGCTTTGCGTCTGGCGCATGCGCAGCAAGGCATTCACGTTGGCGATCAGTTCGTCGGCCTCGATTGGCGCGGCCAGGTAATTGTCGGCGCCGCCTTCGAGGCCGCGGATCTTGTCGTCGCGCCCCGTCAAAGCGGCCGACGTCTGCAGCACGACGATCGACGCGGTGACCGGATCGGCCTTGATGCGGCGGCACACCTCGATGCCATTGATGTCCGGCAGTTTGACGTCCAGCAGCACCAGGTCCGGCTCGTCGCGGCGCGCGATCATCAGTGCATCGGTGCCGTTTTCCGCTTCCACCACGCGAAAGCCCGCGCTTTGCAGGATGCGCGTCTTGGCGTAACGGGCGCCGTCGTTATCGTCGACGTTGAGGATCAGTGTGCTGGCGGTCATGGATGAATTTTTCAAGGAGCTGCTGTCACGTGGCGCGGCAAGGTGAGTGTAAAAGTCGAACCGGTGCCAGGAACGCTGCTGACGTCCACTTGCCCGCCCAGCAAAGCGGCGAGCTTGCGGCATAGCGGCAAGCCAAGGCCGGTACCCTTGCTGCGCCGTTGCAGTGGGTGCTCGATCTGGCTGAATTCTTCGAAGATCAGTTGCAGGTTATCGGCGCTGATGCCGATGCCGCTGTCGGTCACGGCAAACACCACCGCCTGCAGCGTCGGATGATTGCTGGCGATAATGCGCACGGTGCCGCGTTCGGTAAATTTCACCGCATTCGACACAAAATTGCGCAGGATCTGCGAAATTTTTCCTTCGTCCGAATCGAATGGCGCGACCTTGTCAACCACCTCGAACGTCATCGCGACGGTGGTACCGTCCACCAGCGGCAGCAACGTGCCCTTCAATACGCGGAACAGGTTTTCCGGCACCACCGGTGCATGCAGCAAATCGACTTTGCCCGCCTCGATTTTTGCCAGGTCCAGCAAATCATTCACCAGTTCCGACAAGTCGTGCGCGGCCACGGCGATGAAGTTCACCTGACGCTCCTGCTCCACTGTCAGATCGCCATCCATGCGGTCCAGCAGCAGCTTGGCCAGTGCGCGGATCGACGACAGCGGCGTGCGCAGTTCGTGGCTGGTATTCGACAGGAAGCGCGACTTCATTTCGTCGGCGCGGCGCAGGCGCTCGGCTTTTTCTTCAATCTCGGCATACAGCGCCACGATGCCGCGGTTGGTGTCTTCCAGCTCGCGCGTGAGTGACAATAAATCTTCCTGACGTTCGCGCAGTTCGGCCAGCGTCGACACCAGTTCCTGATTTTGCTGCTGGACTTCGGCGAAGGTGCTGTTTTCCGGCGTGCTGGTCAGTTCGGCCGTCAGCGCCGCAATCTGCTCCTTGTTCGGGCGCGCGTGCGGTGGCAGGCGCTTGCTCATCACAATCAGCGGCGGCTGGCCAATTTCGCGCTGCACCTCGCAATTGTCCATCAGGCGATGCGCGTTCACGATGGCCACTTCCGGCAGCGAATCGCTGTCGTCGAGCGGCATCGGCGCACCGCCACCAATGATGACTTCGAGCTGCAGACCATCGTCGGAGAGTGCAAACGTGGCGCGGCGGCCGGGCGCCGTCTGTGTCAGCGCGCGCGCCACTTCGGATACTGCCGTCGCAATGCGCACCTGGTCCTGCAAACCGAACCCGAGAGCCCCGGAAATCTGGCGCGCGCGCTGGCGCACCAGCACCACATCCTGCTGGCGGTCGAGACCTACCGAGAGCAAGCGCGGAAGCATCATGAATACGCTCCCAGGCGGCGCACGACCAGCACCATGGCGTCGTCGCGCACGCGTGCAAAATCGCGCAGCAGCACTGCCGCAATCAGGGCCGGGTGGCGGCCCTGCAGGCCCGGATAGCTTTCCAGCGACCACTGCGTCGACAAGCCGTCCGAATGCAGGATGCACAATGCGCCGTCGGAACACGGCGCCGTAAATTCCTGCACCTTGCGCATATTGTTGCCGACGATGCCGTTGTGCGATACCAGCTGGCGCCGCACGCCTTCATCGTCGTACACCGAAGCGGCGATATTGCCGATACCGGCAAAGCGCACTTCGTTGCGGGCAAAATCGATGCGCGCCGCCGCCATCGCTGCGCCACGGGTTGCGCGCATCACCTTGTGGGCGTTCTCGAGAATGCGCGCCGGCTCCGCCGAGGGCGATGCTTCCACCGACTGAATGGCCGCCAGCGCAGCTTCGGCGGCAATAGGGCCATGGCCGAGGCCATCGACGCCGACCAGGTTGGCGCCCTCCTCATCGACACTCACGGCCCAGGCGTCGCCGGTTTCATCTTCGCCAATCAGCGGCAGCGACAAGGCGCCAATGTCAAGGCGGCCGGCTGGCGTACTTTCAGAGGCATTCAGGAACAGGCGCATGAACAGGGCCGTGCCCTTGTCGCGCGCCGAATAGATATCGAAGGCATCGGACAGGCGCATCAGCGCACCGAGGCCATTGCCAGCGGTGCCGGCGCTGGAGACACCGTCGCGCAGGCACAGGTCGACGTCGCCCATGCCCGGACCGGTGTCGAACGCAATCACGTCGATGCCGGGCTGGTTGGTAGTCGACGGCCCCACAAACAGCTTGCCGGCGATGCCGTGCTTGACGATATTCGTGGCCGCTTCGGTGATGATGATGGCCAGCTGGCCGGCGCGGGTTTCGTCGAAGCCCATGTCGTCGGCCATTTGCTGGCCAGCGCGGCGCGCAGCCGAGACATCACTTGCGTGGGTGACACTGAAAGCGATTTGCTTGTTGAGCGAACTGATTAACGTTTCCATTTTGCGACAGATACTGCCATTCCTTCCCCTACCCGGGTATCGATTTCAAATTCATCCATCAGCCGGCGCGAGCCGGACAGGCCAAGACCGAGGCCACCACCCGAAGTGTAGCCATCGGTCAGCGCCAGCTCAACATCTGCAATGCCAGGGCCGCCATCGACGAACAGCAGTGCAAGGCCTTCCCGCACGCCATCGTGCAGCAGCTCGAGCTGGACTTCGCCGCCGCCACCGTATTTGATGGTATTGCGTGCCAGCTCGCTGGCTGCCGTCACAACCTTGGTCTGGTCGATCAGGCTGAGTTTGATGGCGAGCGCGCGCTCGCGCACATGCCTGCGCAGGTGCACCACATCTTCATCGGTTCGCAGCGGCACGATCAGGCTGTCCTTGCGCACGCTGCGGTAGCGCTCACGCAACGCCGTGTGTATCAGTTCGGCAAGTGCAGGTGCCGGAAACATCAACGAAAACTCTTGCCAAGCAGGGCCATCCCCCGCTCGACGTTCAGGGCGGTTTTTACACCCACCAGGTTCAGGCCGAGCTCGACCAGCGTGATGGCCACGGCCGGCTGCATGCCCACCACAACCGTCGTGGCATCGAGAATGTGCGCCATCGCGGCGGTATTGCTGATCATGCGGCCAATGAAAGAGTCCACCAGGTCAAGCGCCGAAATGTCGATCAGCACACCCTTCGCGGAATCATCGACGATTCGCTGCGTCAGGTCGTCCTGCAGCGTCATCGCCAGACGGTCGTGCATGTCGACCTGAATGGTCACCAGCAGCAAATCGCCGATGCGAAGGATAGGAATGCGTTCCATGCGTGATCAATCCTTCGGTGCTTTGACAAAGGTGGCGCCGGTACGGGCCAGTGCGACCAAAAATGCATCGGCCAGCGTGGCCTTGGTAATGACGTCTTCCAGGTTCACGCCCAGGTGCACGATGGTTTGCGCAATCTGCGGACGGATGCCGCTGATGATGCAGTCGGCACCCATCAGGCGCGCGGCCGAAATAGTTTTCATCAGGTGCTGGGCCACCAGCGTATCGACGGTCGGCACGCCGGTGATGTCGATAATGGCAATCTCGGCGCCGGTGTCGACGATCTTTTGCAGGATGTTTTCCATCACTACCTGCGTGCGCGCACTGTCGAGCGTGCCGATCAGCGGCAGGGCCAGGATGCCGTCCCACAGTTTCACGACCGGCGTCGACAGTTCAAGGAGTTCCTGCTGCTGGCGCACGATGACCTGGTCGCGGGTTTTCTGGAACACTTCGATGGTGTACAGACCAAGGCGGTCGAGCAAGCTCCCGAGCATCCACGACGCGTCGGCCAGCGCTTGCGGATCGTTGTTGAAGCCGTGGCGCAGCGTGGTGAACAGCGGCTGCTTGAGCGAAAAAATGAACGTGGCAGTTTCCGACGGGGTCGACCCCTGACGCGCGCGGATACCCGAAATTTCGCTCAAAAAGTCGCGCACTTCATCCCAGGACCGGTGCTCCATATTGTCCAAGCTGCCGCTGCGGGTGGCAGCGATGAACAGTGCCAGGAACTGCGCGCATTGCTTGCGCAACTGTTCTTTGGTAACCGCACCCGAGCGCATCGTGGCGGCTTCGAGTTCGGACAACCACTGGGGCGAGATGGCGGCTTCGTTTTCCTGGATGAGCGTGCTGATGCGGCTTGCGTAATCGGTAGTCATTCAATCGATCCTTCGTAGTTTGGCATGTGTTCTGGAGATTTTTGTCGCGATATTTTGTGCTGGCGTAATACGGTGTCGGCGCGCGTTCTTATCAAGGAAAGACTATAGCATCTCTTGTCATGGCGACAGTCCGCCCGCAACCGAATGTTACCCTTGGATCACATTCCTGAATGCAAGCTTGATGGGGCGCAGGTAGATGGAGACCATGGCCTGCTACGTTGGCTGTCTTCATGCCAATCAGGAGGTTTTATGCGCCACTCTCACCCCGCACCAAAAACTGCCGCCGTCGCGCGGCCAAATGGCCAGATGTCGATGAGTTCGAATGCCCGCGCACGCATGCGCGTGACGGAAAAGGCCGTCTACAAGTATTACAACGACATGGGCAAGAAGGGAGGAAATTGCACATGGGGCGCCGGGATTCTGGCACATCGCGGCGTGTGCTCGGAAGAGGAACTGATGCGGACAGTGAATGCGCAGTCGGTCGATATCGTGTTTGGGCAAAAGGTTGCAGAGGCGGAGGGGATCGTCCGGCGCTGTGTGCATGTCGCGCTGAATCAGGCGCAGTTCGACGCGCTGTGCAGTCTGACATTCAATATCGGGCCAAACCATGTCGGGGACACGTATCGCCTGGTCAACAAGAGCGAGTTCAAAAAAGCAGCGGCCAATATTCAAAAAATGATCAAAGTTTCTGTCGTGCAAAACGGAAAGAGAAAATATGTCGTCGCGCCCGGCCTTATCAAGCGACGGGCAGAAGAGAGTTCACCGTTCCGTATCCAGCCACTGCCAACCAAATAGGAATGCCGAATGTCTACTTCAACGATTATCAAATACGTCCGTAGCTGTGCGGTGCCTTTTCTTTCAGCACTCGTCCTTACATGCTTGTCCGCTGCTCCTGCCACTGCGAGCGACTATCAAGAGCTGGGCGCTATCGGCAAATGGAAACTCACAGCTGCCCTGGACGGTGCTGATATTACCTCTCTGGACGAGCACGAAGCACGACAACTCCTTGGCCGGGTTTTCACCATCAGCAAGGACCACGTCCGATTTGGCAAACGCGACTGCGGTGCTCCGGAACTCACTGCCAAACTTGTTGAGCCAAGCCACTATCTCCGCCAGGAGGCACACGCCAGCGCAGAGTTACTGAAACTCCCCAACCCTGTCACGGTTGTCGAATTGGGATGCACGATTGCCTTCATCAAGAATCCGCACACGATCGTTTTGCTTTGGAAAGGCTGGTTCTTCGACGCCAAACGCGTGCGCTAGCACGTCATCACTTCACCGCTTCACCCGCCATTTCCACCTTCCCCGCTGTCGCCACCAGCGCCGTCGCTTTCTGCGACGCGCGCGCGTGGGTGACGATAATCTTGATCGCCGCCATCACCGGCACCGACAGGAAAATCCCGGCCACGCCACCGATCTCGTCCCCCAGCAACAAGCCGACAATCACCAGCAGCGGCGACACTTCCACGCCCTCGCTCATCAGGTACGGGTTGAGCACGTAATCCTGGAACGCGCGGTAGGCCACGATGAATCCGAACAATAAAAACAGGCTGTCGAAACCGGTCACCGCGGCAATCACGCACGTGCCCACCAGCGCGGCCAGCGGGCCGACAAACGGGATGAATTCAAGCAAGGCCGCGACCGCCGCCAGCACCAGCGCGTACGGCACGCCGAGGATGGAAAACACGGTGCCGTACGCAATCAGTGTCGACAGCGACAGCATCAACAGGGCGCGCACATATTTCGACAACGTAAAACTGAGGTCGTCGGCGATATTGCTCCACAAGCCGGCATAACGCGGGCTCATCCACGAAAGCACGGTGTCGCGGATGACCGGTCCCTCCTTGATCAGCAAAAAGCTCAGCACCGGGATCAGCACGATATAAATCAGGTTGCTGGCCGCGTGCAGCACGCTGGTGCCGACGCGCTTCGCCAGCGGCAGCGCAGTGTCCGCGCCCTCCTGCAATTTGCCCTGCACGAAGCCGATGATGTGCGTCCGCTGCGACTCGAGCACGCGCGGCAGCGGAATTTTATTGGCGACGTTCGGGTCACTCATCAGTTGTGGAATTTTTTGCCCCAGCCGCGTGGCCTCGTCGACGATGCGCGGCCCCAGCAGCGCGCTGGCCAAGCCAATCGCAGCAATCACGATGATGAACGCCAGGCCGATGCTCAACACGCGTGGCACTCGCCGCGGCATGACGCGCTCCAGGCGCTTGATCAGCGGATACAGCAAATAGCTGAAGAAGATCGCAAACACGATCACCAGCAGCGTGCTGCGCGAAATGTAAATCAGGTACAGCAGCAGCGCGATGGCAAATGCGGTCCATACGATACGTGCAGTGCGGAGATCGAGACCGAGCATGAGGAACTCCAGGAAAAAGGTTGTGCGGCTGAGTGCCAGATTACGCGTATTTTGCCAGAATGAAAAAACCGCCAGGGCTCACGCGCTGGCGGTTTTCATTTTTACGACAAACTGACGATTAAACTGCAGCGCCTTCGACCGGATCGGCAGCCTTCATCGACAGCTTCAAGCGACCGCGCTCGTCGGTTTCGAGAACCTTGACGCGCACTGCCTGGCCTTCTTTCAGATAGTCGGCGACCGCATTGACGCGCTCGTTAGCGATCTGCGAGATGTGCAGCAGGCCATCTTTGCCTGGCATCACTTGCACGATGGCGCCGAAGTCCAGCAGTTTCAGCACGGTGCCGTCGTAGGTTTTGCCGACTTCAACCGATGCGGTCAACTCTTCGATGCGGCGTTTGGCTTCCTGGCCGGCAGCAGCGTCGACCGATGCGATCGTGACCACGCCTTCGTCGCTGATGTCGATCTGGGTGCCGGTCTCTTCGGTCAGTGCGCGGATGACAGCGCCGCCCTTGCCGATGACGTCACGGATTTTTTCCGGGTTGATCTTGATGGTGATCAGGCGCGGTGCGAAGTCCGACAGTTCGGTCTTTACGTGCGGCATGGCTTTTTGCATTTCGCCCAGGATGTGCTCGCGGCCTTCCTTGGCTTGCGCCAGTGCCACTTGCATGATTTCCTTGGTGATGCCCATGATCTTGATGTCCATCTGCAGCGCGGTAATGCCGTTGGCAGTACCTGCTACCTTGAAGTCCATGTCGCCGAGGTGATCTTCGTCACCGAGGATGTCCGACAGGACGGCGAATTTGCCGCCCTCTTTGATCAGGCCCATGGCGATACC
>JALYUM010000063.1 GCA_030853745.1 Pseudomonadota bacterium
GTGCACCCGCGCGATCTGCTTTGCAGTCAAGTCGGCGCACCCCTTTAACATGACATCATCAACGATGGCAACCGCATCGAGTAGTCTGCCGTCACCAAGATAGGCTTCAACATCTTTTTTGATTGCGCGCAGGGCTTCAGTACGTTCAGAGACCAGCGCCGGCGAAGGCATGGCCCACATGTCGGCCTCCTTCGGCTCGATCTTGAGAATACCTCCGCCATAGGCTCGCCCAACCAATTCAGCATGCAACAACGTCACCGAATTCAGGCTTGCAACTGGTAGCAGTTCGCGACCAAGCTGCTCGAAGTCATCGTTCAAATAAACACCATGCACCGAGTTCAGGTGTCGAGCCCCAGCTTCGTTTGCTGTCAGACGTGGGGTGTCGGCATTCATGCACGTCAGGAAGAGATCTGGGATGGCGACAAGCGGTACTTGATACCAGGTTTTGCGAGTGCGGCATTTGTATGCGGTGTCGACTCCAGTCCGATGGCCACTTTCGATATACGCTTTTGCTTCTTCCGAAGGAGGATTTTTCGGATAAAAAAGATAGGTCGATTGGCCTTCTCTACCAAGCTGCGTTAGTTTGGTTCTGGTCAGCGAAAGAAGACGCAAGTGAGAACTGCCCGGCGGCGAGAGACGTAAAAGTTCACCACGTTGGATACCGAGTTCCTTTGCTCGGCGAGGTGACAGGGTGAAATATTTATTATTGCCCGTGACGATGCCCAGGGTCGTGTCACCCCACTTCTCTAACCGTGTAAAAAGCCCTCTTCGCATCAATGCATGCAAAGGCTCGACGGCTTTCGGGTCGATGGTGCTGCTCGTCCATTTGGCAGCAGGATCGTGCGGCGTCCACACCAGACCTGCCCCCAGAGAGGCAAGCGCGGCGGCGTTTTTCGATTGCCGAATGGTGGCGCTGAGTGCTGGACCTTCGAGATAACCGTCCGCCAGCAACAGCACCACGTCAGCCTCGGCGTCAGGAAATACTTGCTGCTCAAACAGGACTAGTTGCACATTGCTGAACCGGCTGAAGAGAAATTTGCGCACGGGTGCTGCGTAGTTCACAGAAAGCAGTTCGGCTGGAAGCACTAAAGCAAGTCGGCCCCCTGTCTTCAAGAACATCGCCGAGTGAATAGTAAATGCAGCCCAACTGGAGGCCAGTCCAGTGAGTGCCACTCCACCTCGCAGGGCGGCCTGCCGCGAAAGTGCGCGGGCCTCACCCGAAAAGTCCTGATACCGAATATACGGCGGGTTGCCGATAACGGCATCGTATTTTGGACTTGGTTCAACGGCAAAAAAATCGCTTTGCAACACTCGGGCGGTTCCATGTGCTTCCTGGACGCGTTGTCTGGCAACCCGCACGCTATCTGCATGGATTTCGACGCCGTGAACGGTAGGGATGAAACTGCTGTCTGATGACAGCTCACGTAGACGGGCAACTGCGGCCACCAAAAAGGCAGCGTCCCCAGCGGCAGGTTCCATCGTTAAGTCAGTGGGCGCCCGGATGGCCCATTCTGTCATGAACTTCGTGATGTTATCTGGCGTGAAATATGCACCTCTTTCCTTGCGGAGAGCTTGCGAATCTTCCGGCTCTTTCACACGTAATTTTGTCACTCGTATTCCTGTAAAGCAGTGGCGCCGGTCATAGTGCAAACGTACCGCGCAGCAAAAATTTCTAATGTCCGACTACCTGTGATTATCAACAGTAGTAACGTCTTTTGCAAGGCCTGTCAGATTCAGTAGCGCCGTTGCTAGCCTGCAAAAACGGGACTGCCGCCTGTGAATATCCGATGAGTTTGCTACTATGTTCGACCCTCCCTTTCAATATTAAAAAAGAGAATCCATGTCCGCATTACTGCAAGCACTCGAATGGCGTTATGCCACCAAAAAGATGGACCCGGCCAAGAAGGTCGCGCAAGAGAAAGTCGACCGCATCCTGGAAGCCGTGCGCCTGACCGCCAGTTCCAGCGGCCTGCAACCGTATGAAGTATTTGTGGTTACGAATGAAGATTTGCGCGCGCAAATCCAGGTGAATGCGTGGAATCAGGCGCAGGTCACGGAAAGCTCGCACTTGCTGGTGTTTGCTGCATGGGACAACTACACGGCCGAGCGCATCAATATGATGTTCGACCTGGTCAATGAAGAACGCGGCATCAAGAACGAAGGATGGGAAGCTTATCGTCAGCAATTGCTGTCGACCTACCCGCAGCGCGACGCCGAAACCAATTATGAACACGCCGCACGCCAGGCGTACATCGGCCTTGGCACCGCACTGATCGCAGCAGGTGAAGAAAAAGTCGATGCCACCCCGATGGAAGGTTTCGATCCGGCCAAAGTCGACGAGATTCTCAAGCTGCGTGAACGCGGTTTGCGTTCGGTCTTGATCTTGCCGCTCGGCTATCGCGCGGAAGAGGGCGACTGGCTGGTGAATTTGAAGAAAGTGCGCCGTCCGTTCGAACAGTTCGTGACCGAAATCGCGTAATTTATTCACGCACAAAAAAAAGCGGAGCACCGGTAACGGGCTCCGCTTTTTTAATACAACTTGCCGATCAGTGATTCCGGTCCACCGCAAAGCTGCACAACTCCAGCAGATTTTGCTTGAATTCCGTCTCGGGCAAGTCGGCAATCGCTGCCGCCGCGCGTTCGGCAGCAACGACTGCGGCGCGGCGCGTGTAATCGAGGGCGCCGCTGCTGGTGACCGCCGCCAGAACCGCGTCGAAATGCGACTCGTCGCCATTCTCGATGCATTCGCGCACCAGTTCGCGCTGGGCCGGCGTGCCATTTTCCATCAGATAGATCAGCGGCAAGGTTGGTTTGCCTTCGCGCAGGTCGTCGCCGACGTTTTTGCCGATTTCTGCCGCGTCGCCGGCGTAGTCGAGCACGTCATCGATCAGCTGGAAGGCGGTGCCGAGCGAACGGCCGTATTCACCGGCAGCCTCGATGTGGCGTTCGCTGGCGCCGGCAATCAGGGCGCCGAGCTGGGCGGCCGCTTCAAACAGCTTGGCAGTCTTCGAGCGGATCACATTCAGATAGCTTTCCTGGGTGACGTCCGGATCGTGCATGTTCAGCAGCTGCAGCACTTCGCCTTCGGCAATGACGTTGGTGGCGTCGGACAGAATTTGCTGGACACGCATATTGTTCAGGCCCACCATCATCTGGAACGAACGCGAGTACAGGAAATCGCCGACCAGCACCGAGGCAGCATTGCCGAACAGCGCATTGGCTGTCTGGCGACCGCGCCGCATCGACGATTCATCGACGACGTCGTCGTGCAGCAGCGTGGCGGTGTGGATGAATTCGACGGTGGCGGCAAGTTCGTGGTGGTCGACGCCTTCGTAGCCGTGGGCATTGGCCAGCAGCAGGACGAGGACAGGACGAATGCGTTTGCCGCCGGCGCTGATGATGTATTCGGCGATCTGGTTCACCAGGCTGACTTCGGAATGCAGGCGTTGACGGATCACCCGATTGACGGCCTCCATATCAGTGGCGATCGAGTGGGCGATATTGTTCTGCTGTGCGGGTAGGAGGGCGGCGGACAAGGCGAACCTGCGAGTGACGTTAGTGCGCGCATTATACGTCAAGCAAGCAAGGGGGCGTTCCCGCGTGGCGGGGACGCGAATCGCCGTTCGGTTGCGCCGGGTGCGGGCCGTCAGTTGTCGACATACCACGAACAAGCTGAGCCGTGGAAGCCTTTTGACGCCGATATTTGTTCCGTGTATAATCTGCGGTTCCCCCGGAAGCATGTCAGTGAATTTTCGAATAAGCGGTGTGTCGCCGAGGGCATTTTATTTATCATTTGATGAGGTTTTCAATCATGTACGCGGTCATAAAAACCGGTGGCAAACAATACAAAGTTGTCGCTGGCGAAAAACTTAAAGTAGAACAGATACCGGCAGACATTGGTTCCGAACTCACCATCGATCAAGTCCTCGCAGTAGGCGCGGGCGACACCATTAAATTTGGTGCGCCATTGGTCGAAGGTGCAACGGTTCTGGTTACTGTTGTGGCACACGGTCGTCACGATAAGGTGAAGATTTTCAAGATGCGTCGTCGTAAGCACTACCAGAAGCACCAGGGCCATCGTCAGAATTACACCGAAATCCAAATCGTCTCGATCAACGGCTAATCGCTGTTCGTCCAGGTAACCAGAGCTATCAGGAGCATTAAATGGCACACAAAAAAGGCGGCGGCACAACGCGCAACGGTCGTGACTCAGAAGCAAAACGCCTTGGCGTTAAAGTCTACGGCGGCCAGGCTATCAATGCCGGCGGTATCATCATTCGTCAACGCGGCACGCCAGTGCGCGCAGGCGAAGGTGTCGGCACCGGCAAGGATCACACCTTGTTCGCGCTGATCGCAGGCAAAGTCAAGTTCGTCAAAAAAGGCATCGGTTCGAAGCAGTTCGTGACCGTTGTTGCGAACGAAGCAGTTGAAGCTGTAGCAGCTTAAATTTTAAAGGTGTTCGCGGCACAGCCGCGTTCGTCCATGGTTGTAAGGCGCAAGCCTTTCATCGAAAGGCTCTGCCCAAGGTAGAGCCTTTTTAGTTTTTTGGCGGTACAAAACATGAAATTTATCGACGAAGCAAAAATCGAAGTCATCGCCGGCGACGGCGGGAATGGCTGCGCCTCGTTCTGCCGCGAAAAGTTCCGCCCATTTGGCGGGCCGGACGGCGGCGACGGTGGCAAAGGTGGATCGATCTGGGCTGTTGCAGACCGCAACATCAATACCCTGGTCGACTTCCGCTATTCGAAAATGCATAAGGGCAAAGACGGCGAGCCAGGTCGCGGCGCGGATTGCTATGGCAAGGGCGCGGACGACATTTATATGCGCATGCCGGTCGGCACCCTGATCGTCGATAACAACAACGGCGAAATCATGGCCGATCTGACCGAGCACGGCCAGATGGAATTGCTGGCCAAGGGCGGCGAGGGCGGCTGGGGCAATATTCACTTCAAGTCGTCGACCAACCGCGCGCCACGGCAAAAGACCGAGGGCAAAGAAGGCGAACGCCGCGAATTGCGCCTCGAACTCAAAGTGCTGGCCGACGTTGGCCTGCTCGGCATGCCGAACGCTGGTAAATCGACCTTCATCACCGCTGTCTCGAACGCGAAACCGAAGATTGCCGATTACCCGTTCACCACCTTGCACCCGAATCTGGGCGTGGTGCGCGTGTCGCACGAAAAGAGTTTCGTGATTGCCGATATTCCCGGCCTGATCGAAGGCGCGTCGGAAGGCGCGGGCCTTGGCCACCAGTTCCTGCGCCACCTGCAGCGCACTGGTCTGCTGCTGCACATCGTCGACTTCTCGGGCTTTGGCGACAATGTCGACCCGGTCAAGGAAGCCAAAGCCTTGGTGCGCGAACTCGAAAAGTACGACGAAGAATTGTTGAACAAGCCGCGCTGGCTGGTCCTCAACAAGCTCGACGTCGTCGATGAAGAAGAGCGCAAGAAGAAGGTCAAGGATTTCATTAAAAAGATGGCCTGGAAGGGTCCCTATTTTGAGATCTCGGCACTGTCCCACGACGGTTGCCCGGAACTGGTGAACGCCATCTACAAGTACCTCGAAGAAAAGAAAGCGCAGACCTACCGCGCCGAAGAAACGCAGATGACCGAAGAAGCGCGTGGTATTGCTTCGATCGATCCGGACGATCCGCGTTTCAAGATCCTCGAAGACTAACCATTGCTGAGTTTTACCTCCCACGCCCGCGCTGAGCTCCGGGCGCGACTGTTGTGGCTGTGCGCCACGGTCAGTTCGCTCGCGGCGCTCACTGCCATGCTCGACCCTGACCGGGTGGCGTTGGCGCTGGGGGAGTTTTTGGTGGGCGCGAATGGCTACAGCCAGTTTTACGCCACCGCTGTCGGCGCCCGTCTCGCTACCGCGATGTTGGCGTACGTGGCGGCCAGGCGGCGCGACCAGCCCGTCCTTGGCGACCTGACTGCCATGTTCCTCCTGGCGCCCCCGGTTGGCCGCCTGATCGCAGCCTTTGCGATCGGTCTGCCACAAGGATTTTTGCTCTCCGTGTGTGGCGCCGAATTGCTGGCCGGCCTTGCGCTGCTGGCACTGCGCCCGTCTGCCAAGCCCACCTCACAGCCATGACACTCATTCAACAAGCATCCCGCATCATCGTCAAAGTAGGTTCGTCGCTCGTCACTAATGACGGACGCGGACTCGACCACGAGGCCATCGCGCGCTGGGCCAGTCAGATTGCCGCGCTGCGTGCGCTGGGCAAAGAAGTGGTGCTGGTCAGTTCGGGCGCCATTGCCGAGGGCATGCTGCGCCTCGGTTTCGACAAGCGTCCCACCGATATTCACGAACTCCAGGCGTGCGCTGCGGTCGGCCAGATGGGCCTGGCGCAAATCTACGAAACCAGTTTTCGCGCGCATGGTATCGGCACCGCGCAAGTGCTGCTGACGCACGCTGACCTGGCCGACCGCGAGCGCTACCTGAACGCCCGCTCCACGCTGACAACCTTGCTGCGCCTGAAGGTGGTGCCGATCATTAACGAGAACGACACGGTCGTCACCGACGAAATCAAGTTCGGCGACAACGACACGCTCGGAGCGTTGGTGGCCAACCTGATCGAAGCCGATGCACTCGTGATCCTCACCGACCAGCGCGGCCTGTTTTCCAGCGATCCGCGCAAGGACCCGTGTGCGTATCTGATTGCTGAAGCTCGCGCCGGCGACCCGACGCTGGAAGCAATGGCAGGCGGCGCCGGCAGCAGTATCGGCCGCGGCGGCATGTTGACCAAGGTGCTGGCGGCGCGCCGTGCAGCCCGCTCCGGCGCGTCCACCGTGATTGCCTGGGGCCGCGAAGACAATGTGCTGACACGCCTGGCGCAGGGCGAAGCGATCGGCACCCAATTGACGGCGCCAACCGGTCGCCTCACGGCGCGCCGCCAATGGCTGGTGGACCATCTGCACACGGCCGGTGAAGTCATGATCGATGCCGGTGCCGTGCAAAAGCTGGTCAAGGACGGCAAGTCGCTGCTGCCCATCGGCGTGTTGCGCGTCATCGGCGAGTTCGGGCGTGGCGCGGTGATTACGTGCGTGGGTCCGGACGGTGCGGCGATTGCGCGCGGGCTGACCAACTACACCAGCATCGAAGCGCGCCGCATCATGCGCCAGCCGTCGACCAAGATCGAGGCGATTCTCGGCTACATGGAAGGCCCCGAGCTGATTCACCGTGACAATATGGTCCTGCTCTAACGTCATCCCCGCGAAGGCGGCGCGGCTGCGCCACGCCTCCATACCACGCTGGCAATATCGCGCTGTTCGCAACAATTTATCGCTTCACGAAGGCGCAGTCAAATTTTCGGGCGGCGGCGTCTTCGCCTTGAATTCACACAAATCCACAATCAGGCAATTCCAGCACAAGGGCTTGCGCGCGATGCACGTGTAGCGGCCGTGCAGAATCAGCCAGTGGTGCGCATCCTGTAAAAAATCTTTCGGCACAAATTTCAGCAGCTTCTGTTCGACGATATCGACGTTTTTCCCCGGCGCGATATTCGTGCGGTTCGATACGCGGAAGATGTGCGTGTCGACTGCCATCGTCGGCTGCCCGAATGCCGTGTTCAGCACCACATTCGCCGTCTTGCGGCCGACGCCCGGCAAGGCTTCCAGCGCCTCGCGCACCGGCGGCACTTCACCGTCATATTGGTCGACCAGGATCTGGCACGTCGCGATCACGTTTTTCGCCTTGTTGTTGTACAGGCCGATCGTGGAGATATAGGTTTTCAGTTCATCGACGCCCATCGCCAAAATTGCAGCAGGCGTATTGGCGACCGGATACAGGCGCCGCGTGGCCTTGTTGACACCGACATCGGTCGACTGCGCCGACAGCAGCACCGCAATCAACAGTTCAAACGGCGTCGTATATGCCAGTTCGGTTTTCGGATGCGGATTGGCTTTGCGGAAGCGCTGAAAAATCTCTAACCGTTTTGCGGGATTCATACCGGCGTGCCCTTGTTCTTTGCGCGTTCGATGGCGGCGGCGATGATGGCGCGCTTGCGTTCTTTCTCGGCCAGTTCTTCCGGTGTGTTGGTTGTCTCGGCCGTCACGGCGCGCATTTTTTCGACGGCTTTGGCGGCCAGGCGCGCATCGTTTTCAAGGCGCTCACGCTCGAGCCGGCTGGTGCGGAAATCGTGCCGGGCACGCGCTGCATCGGCGTCCTGCTGCGACCAGGCATCCCAGCCAGTGGCGGTGGTGACTGGCGCCATCGAAATGCAGTCGACCGGGCACGGGGCCACGCACAGGTCGCAGCCGGTACACAGCTCTGGCAGGATCGTGTGCATCTGCTTCGATGCGCCCAGGATAGCGTCCACCGGGCACGCCTGTATGCACAGCGTGCAGCCAATGCACAGGCTTTCGTCGATATACGCAACCGGGCGCGGGCGCTCGATGCCGTTGACCGGATTGATCGGAATGACCGTGCGGCCGGTGGCGGCGGCCAGGCGCTGCACGCCTTCGATGCCGCCGGGCGGACACTGGTTGATGTCGGCTTCGCCGCTGGCAATGGCTTCGGCGTACGGTCGGCAGGCAGGGTAGCCGCACTTGGTGCACTGGGTCTGCGGCAGCAGGTCCTCGAGAATGTCGGCGAGCGGTTTGGTCACGGCAAAGGCATATTGGGGAAAGTCGCCATTATCCTGCAAAAAGCCTTCCTTTTACAGAAGGTTGCCTAGCGAACAGAATGATTGTCGCGATGGGTATCTACTGAGTGATATACCCAAAGACAAAGGAAACTATCATGTTCAAGAAACTCATCATTCCGGCACTGATCGCAGCCAGCATCTCGAGCGTTGCCGTGGCCCAGGACCGCGGCCAGGATCGCGGTCGTGACGACCGTAATCGCGGCGACAATATGCAGCGTGGTAACGATAATGACCGTGGCAACGACCACCGCGACAATGACCGGCACGATAACGATCGCCGCGACGATCATCGTGGTAACGACTACCGCAACGACCGTGGTCCAATGGCCCAGAACCGTGGCGCTGGCCCGCGTCACGACCTGCGTCGTGGCGGCCGGCTGCCGAGCGAATACCGTAATCGTCAATATGTCGTCAACGACTGGCGCGGTCACCGCCTGAGCGCGCCACCGCGTGGTTATCAGTGGGTACAAACGGGTGGCGATTACGTGCTGGTGGCAGCGGCGACCGGTTTGATTGCCTCTATTTTTCTGAGTCAGTAACTGACTGCCGTTACCCCGCGGAGGGGTCTGTAGCATCGCTGAGCAGCGGTGGTATGGGTTCCCGCCTGCGCGGGAATGACGAGCTAGCTGTAAATTCCCAAAAAAAATGCCGCGATTTCCGCGGCATTTTTGCTGTCAATTCTCGTTCCCTCAGGCATTCGCCTTGATGAACTCACCGATCTTCGGTGCGATGATTTCACGCCAGCGGCGGCCCGAGAAAATGCCGTAGTGACCACACTTCGGCGCCACGAAATCCTGCTTCATGTTCTCTGGAATACCACTGCACAAATCGTGCGCCGCCTGGGTCTGGCCGGCGCCGGAGATATCGTCCAGCTCGCCTTCAACTGTCATCAGTGCCACCGTGGTGATGTCCTGTGGACGCACCAGCTGGCCACCGACTTCCCATGTGCCTCTCGGCAGGCTGAATTCCTGGAACACGGTCTTGATGGTATCGAGGTAATACTCGGCCGGCATGTCCAGCACGGCGTTGTACTCGTTGTAGAACTGGCGGTGCGATTCGGCCGGCTCGTCGTCGCCCTTGACCAGGTGCTGGTAAAACTCGCGGTGACTCTGGGCATGGCGGCCCGGATTCATGGCAATGAAACCGGCGTGCTGCAGGAAGCCGGGATACACCTTGCGACCATAGCCTGGATAATTGGCCGGCACGGCATAAATGACGGTGTTCTCGAACCACGAAAACGGCTTTTCAGTAGCCAGGTCGTTGACGGCGGTCGGTGATTTGCGTGGGTCGATCGGGCCGCCCATCATCGTCATGGTTTTTGGCAGCTTGTCGTCTTTTTGCGTCGCCATCAGCGAAATGGCCGCCAGTACCGGGACGGTTGGCTGACAGACCGAAATCACGTGCAGATCTGGCGCGAGCAGGCGGATAAAATCCTGAACGTAATAGATATAGTCGTCGAGGTGGAACGCGCCCGCCGACTGGGGCACCATGCGCGCATCGGTCCAGTCAGTGATATAGACGTCGTGCCCTGGCAACATGCCGCGCACTGTGTCGCGCAGCAACGTTGCGTGGTGACCCGACAATGGCGCTACCAGCAACACCTTTGGCTGTTTCAGCGCAACGGTATCCGCGTCGCTCAAGTTCTTCTTGAAGTGCAGCAGGCGACAGAATGGTTTTGTGACAACAGTGTGCTCAATGATGCCAACCGTCGCGCCATCGATCTCGATGGTGTCGATGGCGAACGCTGGCTTTTCGTAATCTTTGCCAAGACGGTACATCAGCTCGTAACCAGCAGCGATCCGCTGCGAAAACGGCGTGTGGGCAAATGGGGAGACGGGATTGGTAAACAGCTTTGCGGAGGCGTCGGCCCACTGCATCAGCGGTGTCAACATTGACCGTTGCAATTCGTGCAGTTGGTAAAGCATAGTATTCCTTCAGTAGATGCGTGAATATTTTTATGTTCTACCTGCAACATAACATGCGCTATTCACCGGGGATACAACTATATAGCGTTATGCGGTTTCCAGCATACATCCGCCAGCGTCCACACTATGCGCGCTAACTAACGAAAATGCCCCGTACGGACGGGGCATTGTGGGGATGCTACAACGATCTGATCAGTCGAAAACAGGTGTCTCGACGCCGAGGATCTTGTGCAGTTTTGGCGACGTGGTCGTGTATTGCATGTGAATCTTCTTGTCAGGGAAGATATACGGCGCGGCGCCAAAGGCGGCCAGCGCAGCTTCATGGAAGCCCGACAAAATCAGTTTTTTCTTGCCCGGGTAGGTGTTGATGTCACCCACGGCGAAGATGCCCGGCACATTGGTTTCGAACTTTTCCGTGCTCTGCACTTTCAGCTGGCGACGCTCGATGTCGAGGCCCCAGTCAGCGATCGGGCCCAGTTTTGGCGACAGGCCGAAAAACACCATCAGCATGTCGAGCGGCACGCGGCGCGTGACGCCGTCCGGGCCGGTGACTTTAATTTCGGACAGTTGACCTTCTTTTTCATCGAAGCCGGTGACCTGGCCGGTAATGAGCTGCATTTCGTATTCGTCGCACAGCGCCTTTATCTTGGCGACCGATGCCGGCGCGGCGCGGAAGTCGTCGCGGCGGTGCAGCAGCACGACCGATTCGGCCTTGCCGACAAAGTTCAGCGCCCAGTCGAGGGCCGAATCGCCGCCGCCGCAGATGACCAGGTTCTTGCCTTCGAACTGGCTCGGATCCTTGACGCGGTAATGCAGTTGCGAGCCTTCGAATTTCTCGATGCCGTCGACCTTGATGGTGCGGGCCTGGAATGAACCCACGCCTGCGGCAATAAAAATGGTTTTGGTGATGAATTGCGTACCGGCCGATGTCTCGACGTTGAACCGGTTGTCTTCACGGCGCTGGACGCCGGTGACTTCCTGACTCAGGTGAAAGGTAGGTTCGAACGGTTCGATCTGTTTCAGCAGGTTGTCCGTCAGTTCCTGGCCGGTGCAGACCGGTACGGCAGGGATGTCGTAGATCGGTTTGTCCGGATACAGCTCCACGCACTGGCCGCCAACGGCTGGCAGCGAATCGATCACGTGGGCTTTGATTTCCAGCAGGCCCAGCTCGAACACCTGGAACAGGCCGACCGGACCGGCGCCGATGATGACGGCGTCGGCTTCGATGGCGCCGGCAAAAGAGGTGTTCGGAGCGATGCTGCCCGCTTCATGGGTGGCACTGATAGTCATGCGCTAATCCTGTAAATTTTAAGTGGTGCAGTGGCGCAAACGTGTTTAACGCACCAGCTGGTCGAGCTTTTCCTTGACGTCTTTCCACTGCTCGGCATCCGGCAATGGGGCCTTGGTCTTCGTGATCGAAGGCCAGGACCGCGCGAGGTCGATATTGATCTTGATGAAGTTCATCTGGTCGGACGGCACGTCTTCCTCGGCGAAGATGGCATTTACCGGGCACTCGGCCACGCAGACGGCGCAATCGATGCACTCATCGGGGTCGATGACCAGGAAATTTGGGCCTTCCCGGAAACAATCTACCGGGCATACATCAACGCAATCGGTGTAGCGACAGCTGATGCACGATTCGGTGACAACGTGGGTCATAACAGTCCTATCAAAAAAGAAGTGCGGCGCGTCAGGACGAACGAAACCCGCCTGACTTGGCAAAGCACTGTATTTTAGGGCAATTCGGCTTGCAGGACAAATCGGACTTAGATGGAAATCGCATAAGCAAATGTGGTCGATGATGTGCTTCTTTACCTCGCCGGTCCGGTCCGGCCATGCTCGGCACACCATTGCGCCAGCGCGTCGATCTCCTGCGCCAGGATCGCCTCGACGTTGAAATACTCCGGCAAATTCATCGTCCCGCAGCAGGCGCGGCGGTCCTGCAGGGCGCCCGGGACGTCGACGACGGCAGACACGGGACCGGTGGGCTGCACGACCTCGCGGGCCGCGAACCGGTTGCCGATGAAGCCGGCGTAGTCGGGCGGTTTGCCGTCTTCCGCCACCAGGCGCAGCATCGCGCCGGCGACATCGGCAAAGTTGGCGGCCCGGTCAGGCGCGGCGATCAGCGCGCGCAAGACCAGCCCTCTTAAATAGACGCCGATGCGGTGCAGGACCGCGGCGTCGTCTTCCAACGCGGGATGCCGTTCGAACGCAAACAGGTCGGCCAGGATGTCATAGATGGCGCCGGTAAATACCTGCGACAGCGCATGCACTTCGGTGCCGACTTCCGTCAGCGTCAGATCGTTGTCGGCGTTGCGCAGGCCGGTCGTGGTGCCGAGTACCAGGCCGAACTGTTCGGCAATATCGGACAAAAAAGTTTTGTCGTGCAGCCTGGCCTTGGTCTGGGCGATGACTGCTTCGCACTGGTCCAGTTGCGACAGCGCCAGGAAGATCGCGGTCAGGTCGCCGAACGATTCGTGCAAGGCACCGGTTTGCGGTGGATTGTTGGCCTGCAGCCACTGCGGTTTCAGGCCGTCGAGCACGGCGTGGCCGGTTTCGTGCGCCACGATGTCGAACGAACGGCACGTGTAGACGCGGGCGGTCTGGCCGGTGGGAATGAAATTGCCGAACTTCAGGCAGTTCTGGGAGCGGCTGTAAAACGCGTTCATGACATTCGGCAAGCCATACGGAAAAACCTGCAGTGGCGCGGTGTCGACGCTGGTGTTCCATTGCCACGGCAGCGGCATCTCGGCACCGGCCGCAGACAGTGCGCGCTGGTACATGGTCAGCGTCTGGCGCACCACGGCAAACGTGTGCACTGCATCGAACTGCGGCGTGTCGGGCTGGGCGACGAAATCGCCGAATGCGTTTGGCGTCACCGGGTCGATGCCGGCGCCGGAAGCGATGCGCGCATCGCGCGGACCTTCCAGGATCACACCGGGCAAAAAAGCCTTGCGGGTACCGATTTCTTCGACCGACGGATCCTGCTTCCACATCAGCACGCGCGCGCCGAACGCGAAGGGCAGGGGGATCGGCGTGGTCTCGGGCACGCCGGGACGGGGCGTGCCGGGCTGGTCGAGCAACTGCGCCCGTTTGCGGTGCTGGCGATACGCCGCGCTCGGGGTCGGGATAAATCCGATGGCAGTATGCTTCGGGAATTCCATGACGAATCCTTTTGAATGTCGTGGAAAAATAGTCGTTTTAAATCAACGCAACATATTGATCGAGATCAATTGCACTGGATAAAAGTACAACGCTGGTGGCATCATGTCGGATTGCCAGGCGTCAGCAGCCGGCACCGATAGCGAAATGGAAGAGGGCAATGGCGGAAATCAGTATCGATCAGCAGCACAGCATGACTGCGCCGATGGCGCGCGCGGCGGCGCAACAGGTAGCGGACAAATTTGCCGCGGAATACGGCGTGACGTGCCGCTGGGAGGGAGATAACGTGCTGCGTTTCGCGCGCAGTGGTGTCGATGGTTCGCTGACGCTGACCGATCAGCACGCCGCCCTGCGCATCAAGCTGGGTTTCCTGATGGGCGCGTTTGCCGGCACCATCCGGTCGAAAGCCGCCGACAAGATGCGCCGGGTATTTACGACGGCCGTTTAATCCTTCAAATCTTCCACCAGGTCGACGTATTGCTGCATGGCGTCTTCCTGCGTGGTGCCTTTCAAGGCTTCCCACGCATCGAACTTGGCGCGGCCGATCATGTCGGTAAAGCCCGGGCGCTCGCCGGTGGCGTCGCCTTTCGAACCCTGCTTGAACAAGGCGTACATCTTCAGCATGGTCATATTGTCCGGACGCTCGGACAGGTTTTTGGAATCAAGCTGGGCCTGGGTAAATTGGTCTTGCAAGCTCATGGGGAAAACTCCTGGTCGGTTAAAAAACAAGCGCAGGAATGGTAGCGCAACGACAGGCGTGCGCGCAGAATTCTAGAGGGAAGTCTCGGGAGGGAAGCGTGCGCACAGCCGGCGCGCACGCTGAGGTATTGCGCGTTTAGACAGCCAGCAGTTCGACGTCGAAAATCAGCGTGGCGTTCGGTGGAATCACACCGCCGGCGCCGCGTGCGCCGTAGCCCAGGGCTGCTGGAATGGTCAAGCGGCGCTGGCCACCAATTTTCATGCCCTGTACGCCTTCGTCCCAGCCCTTGATAACCTGGCCGGCGCCCAGCGAAAACTGGAATGGGTCGTTGCGGTCTTTGCTCGAATCGAATTTGGTGCCCTGGGTGCCGTCGTCGTTGCGCAGCCAGCCGGTGTAGTGCACGGTAACGTGCTGGCCAGCTTTGGCTTCAGCGCCTTCGCCGATGACGGTGTCGTCGTATTGCAGGCCGGAATCAGTAGTGGTCGACATAATTTTCCTTGTGTGTAGGGGGACTAAAAAGCGGATTGTAGACGATGACATGTCAAAGCGCTACGCACGCACCGTATGCTCACCTTGTCAACGTGTTGCGCCTGGCCCGGTATTCTCATGCGTACCCCTGCCAGTGCCCACCTTTCCACTTACAATACGGTTTTACCCCTTCAAGCGACTTACCCCATGCTGCGCAGTTTTCGACAGCTCTGCCTGTCCGTTGTACTTCTCGGGGCCGCTGCGCCTGTCGTCCACGCCAATGTGGTCGTGGTGCTCAATTCGCGCGACGCTACCATCCAGCTGCTGGATCAGGAAACCTACGCCGACAAGGGCACTTTTGCCGTCGGCAAGGAACCGCATCACCTGATGGCGACGCCGGACAACAAGAACCTCATTGTCGCCAGCTCGGTGGGCAATGAACTGATTTTCCTCGATCCGCTCACCGGCCTGGTGAAAGCGACTGCCAAGGATGTCTACGACCCGTATCAAATCGGCTTTTCGCCAAACCAGAAATGGTTTGTGTCGGCCGCGCTGCGCCTCGACCGTGTGGATATTTACAGCTACGACGGCCACACGATGCGTATGGTCAAGCGCGTGCCGCTGGCCAAAATGCCAAGCCACATTGCCTTCAATGCGGACAGTACCATCGCCTTCATCACGCAGCAGGGCAGCGACCAGGTCAGCGCCATCGATCTGGCCACCCAGACCGTTAAATGGACCATCCCGGTTGGCAAGCTGCCAGCTGGCATCGCCATGACGCCCGACGACAAGCACCTGCTGGTGGGCATCATGGGCAGCGATTACGTTGAAGTGATCGACTGGCGCACCGCGAAAACCGTGAAGCGAATCAAGACTGGCGCCGGCGCCCACAATTTCCGTTCGCTGGGTGACAAGCGTCACACGTTTGTATCGAACCGCGTGAGCAACTCGATCAACATCATCGACCAGGTGACGTTGGAAAACGTCGGCCAGATCAACGTGCCGGGCGGCCCCGACTGCATGGAACTGACCGCCGATGGCAAGACGCTCTGGACCACGCTGCGCTGGATTAAAAAAGTCGCTGTCATCGATGTGGCCAGCCGCAAGGTCATCAAGCTGATCCCGGTGGGACGTTCGCCGCACGGCGTGTTTTTCGCCAACTCGGCACCGCGCGAATAGTGGCTTGCCTGCTGCGCCGGCTTACCGCATCGGCGATGCTGCTACTCGTGGCGCCGGCATGGGTGGCGCCGGCATTTGCTGCCGCCCCGCCGGCCTGCCGCGCCACCGCCTACCTGACGTTCGACACCGGCAGCCAGTCGCAGGCCGAACTGATTGCCGCGACGCTGAAAAAACACGCCATCAAGGCAACTTTTTTCCTCGCCAACGAAAAGACCGTGCGCGGCGACTGGTCGCTCGACCCGTCCTGGTCGGCGTACTGGACCGCCCGCGTCGCCGAAGGCCATGCCATCGGCACGCACACGTTCGACCACGTCTACTGGCAAAAGGATTTGCCGCACGGCGCCATGCTGGTGAAGCCGCAATTTGGCTTGAATGGCGGTAAAAAAATCATCATGGATGCGGCCGCCTATTGCAGCGAACTGCGCCGCGTCGACACGCGCTTCATGCAACTGACCGGCCACCATATCGACCCAATCTGGCGCGCGCCGGGCGGTCATACGTCGCCGAATACACTGGCTGCCGCCAAAGCGTGTGGCTTTGCGCACGTCGGCTGGGCCAAAGCCGGCTTTACCGGGGACGAGACATCGAGTGAGCGTTTCTCCAACGCCGTGCTGTTGAAAGGCTTGCTGGACCATGTGAAAGATGGCGATATCGTTATGGGCCACATGGGCATCTGGTCGCGCAAGGACCCATGGATGCCGGCCAACCTGGAGCCGCTGATTACCGGTCTGCAGCAGAAGGGCTTCTGTTTCGCTACACTGCGGGATCATCCTGATTATCAAAAGGGTCCATGATCCAGCATTTCAATGATTGGTTCGGCATCGTTCAGGGCTGGCTGTTCCAGACCGTACTCGAACCGCTGATCTATTCCACCGGCTTCGGCGGCTATGTCGAAGAAGCGTTCGAAGGCACCGAATGGTTTTTGATGGGTCTGCTCGAGGTGGCCGCGCTGTACATCATCCTGCGCCCGCTCGAAGCCATGATCCCGGTCCACACGTTTGCCGACAAACGCGCGCGCTGGACCGACTTTATCTACACGATGGTGCACCGTCTCGGCCTGTTTTCAATCGCGGCGTTTTTTACGCTCGACCCGCTGATGGACCATGTGGCCGGCCTGCTGCGCTTCGAAGGCATGCATCCGTTTAACCTCGAATCGATGCTGCCCGGTATGTCCGCCGTGACCAGCTTTTTTGTCTACCTGGTCGTGCTCGATTTCTTCGAATACTGGTATCACCGCGGCCAGCACAATTTCCGCCAGGGTTGGGCGCTGCATAGCCTGCACCACAGCCAGCGCGACATGAATCTGTGGAGCGACAACCGCAACCATTTACTCGACGAGATTACGCACGACATCTACCTGGCCGTGATTGCGCTGGCGATTGGTGTGGCACCGAGCCAGTACGTGCTGCTGGTCTCGGTCTCGCGCGCACTGCAAAGCCTGCAGCATGCCAATGTGCGCATTCACTTTGGCTGGCTCGGCGAGCGCCTGCTGGTGTCGCCGCGCTTTCACCGCATGCACCACGCCATTGGCCTGGGCCATGAATCGCGCGGCAAGGGTTCGCTCGGCGGCTGCAATTTCGGCGTGTTGCTGCCGTGGTGGGATATGGCTTTTCGCACCGCGAATTTCACGCCGCAGTTTGTCGCCACCGGCATCCGTGACCAGCTGGCCGGGCGCGACTATGGCCGCGGTTTCTGGCGCCAGCAGTGGCTCGGAATGCGCCGGCTGGCCGGCACCTTCAAGCCACGCAAGCACTGATGCGCGCCGTTTTCCTTTCCTGGCGGCGGGCAGTGCGTGCCCAGTTTGGCCGCAAGATGCTGTTGCTGTCGGCTTTACCCCTGATCATGTCGGTCGTGCTGTGGGGCGCTGCCTTGTTTTTCGGATTGCAGCCGCTGATCGACAGCGTGCAGACAATCTTCACCGATTACGGCTGGTTCGACGCCAGCGCCGGCGTGATGAACAGCTTTGGCCTGGGCATGCTGAAAACGCTTGTGGTGCCGCTGGTGGCAATGCTGCTGTTGTTACCGTTGATGATCTGCACATCGCTGCTGTTCATGGGCGTGGCCGCGATGCCTGCCATTGGCCGCCATGTGGGACAGCACCATTTCCCGGACCTGGAAAAAAAACATGGCGGCAGCCTGCTGGGCAGCGTGGGCGTCAATCTGTCGGCAGTGGTGGTGTTTTGCGTGCTGTGGCTGCTGACGCTGCCGCTGTATTTTGTCGCGCCGCTGGCGCTTCTGGTTCATGCCTTGCTGTGGGGCGTGCTGACCGCGCGGGTCATGAGTTACGACGCGCTGGCCGACTATGCCAGCCCGGATGAGCGCCGTGCGCTGCGCCAGCGCCACCGGCGCGCGCTGCTGTTCATCGGCACCGTGTCCGGCGCTGCGGGCGCCTTGCCCGGTGTAGCATGGGTCGGCGGGGCGCTGTTATCGGTCGTGTTGTTTCCTTTGCTCGCGATCTTGTCGCTCTGGCTTTACCTGGTGATATTCATTTTTACAGGACTATGGTTTCAGTACTACTGCCTGCACGCATTGGCAGTTTTGCGCGCTGAAAATCCCGACGTTGTTTTTTTGCGAAAATGATCGCGACAGATCAAATTACGTGAACAGAGCTTCGTGCATGAGGTGTTGGTGTGGTGGAATGGTAGCTGCGGAAAACGCTGTCCGATCAGGCGCTTTACGCTGCATTTGACCAGATATACATACCCTCTCGGCAAGACGCTACCACGGCAACATCACGATGGCGGGCCGCGGTAAGCGTCGATGGCGGGGAAACAAGAATCATACCGATTGAGCCATCATGGATAGTCACAACCGTTCGAACCGGCCGCACCTCGTCGAACGCGCCGCGGATAAATTGCGCGGCGAACATTCAACGGAATCGTCAACCCTCGGCACCGGTACTGACGATGCTTTTCCCGTCGACAGCAGCGTGAATACGCCGCACCTGGCAGTCGTTGGCGCCGCGCCGGCCGATGACGCATCGCCTGCGGGCGACAGCACGCCACCACCGGAAAATCCACCGCAGCCACAGACTCGTCCGCCACGGCGCAGCCGCATCAAGCCGGCCCTGTTGCTGTTGCTGCTGGTCCTGCTTTCCATGCTGGCGTTCTGGGCCGTGCACGAGTCGCGCACCTCTGATATGCAGGCGAAATTTTTCAGCAAACTGGTCGCCAAGGTCAATTACAAGATGGCGGAGGGTCCGAGCAACGCCATCCGTTTCCCGAGCGACAGTCCGTACGACGCGCGCCTCGGTTACTCGAACCTGCCCGACTATCTGGCCAAGCTGAAAGCGCGCGATTACACCATTGCAGCGCAGGCGCGCTTTTCGCCGAAGATGCTGGAACTGTCCGACATGGGCCTGTTCCCCACCTACCGCGAAAAAACCAAGGTGGGCCTGGAAATTGTCGACTGCCGCGCTGCACCGCTGTTTACGTCGCGCTTCCCGGAGCGCTACTACGCCAGGTTCGACGAAGCGCCGGCGCTGCTGGTGGCCAGCCTGCTGTTCATCGAAAACCGCGAATTGCTCGACACCACTTACCCGAAGCGCAATCCCGCCGTCGAGTGGGACCGTTTCTCCAAAGCCGTGTTTGACAAATCCCTGTCCGCGATCGGTATCGGCAGTGGCGCGCGCGTCGCTGGCGGCAGCACGCTCGCCACGCAGATTGAAAAATACCGCCACTCGCCGGAAGGGCGCACCAGTTCGCTGTCGGACAAACTGATCCAGATGGGCTCGGCGACCTTGCGCGCTTACCAGGGCGGTGAAGACACCACCGTGGCGCGCCGCCAGATCGTGCTCGATTATCTGAACACGGTGCCGCTGTCGGCCAAGAGCGGTTACGGCGAGGTCAACGGTATCGGCGACGGCATGTGGGTCTGGTATGGCCGCGATTTCGCCGAAGTAAACCGCACACTGAAAGGTGACATCACGTCGCCGCAGGCCGTGCTGGCCTATAAGGAGGCGCTGTCGCTGATGATTGCCCAGCGCCGTCCGGCCTATTATCTGAACGCTGGCGAAAAAGACCTGGAAACGCTGACCAACAGCCACCTGCGCGTGCTGGCCCAGGCTGGTGTCATCACGCCGGCGCTGCGTGACGCTGCCATTGCCGTCACATTGCATCCATCGCAGAGTTCCGGCGTGGCCGCACCGGTTGCCAACAGTTTTACGTCGCGCAAAGCGTCGAATGCCATCCGCACCCACCTGGCAGGTTTGCTGGGCGAATCGCGGCTGTATAACGTCGACCGCCTCGACCTGGCTGTCACCACCACGCTCGATGGCAGCGCCCAGCAGGCCGTCACCGAAGCGCTGCGCCGCCTGCGCGACCAGGAAACCGCGGTGGCTGCCGGCCTCACCGGCAAGGGCATGCTGGGCAATGGCGACCCATCGAAAGTGGTCTACAGTTTCACGCTGATGGAGCGCGGCGAAGACGTCAATTACCTGCGCATCCAGACCGATAACTACGATCAGCCGCTCGACATCAATGAGGGCGCCAAGCTCGACCTCGGCTCCACCGCCAAGCTGCGCACGCTGGTAACCTACCTCGACATCATCGACCAGCTGCACCAGCGGTACGAGCCGCAGAGCGTGGCCGACCTGAAAAAGATTGTCATCGATCCGAAAGACCGGCTGTCGCAATGGGCGATCGACTATTTCATCGCGTTGCCGAAAGGCGCCGATCGCGCCCTGAAACCGATGCTCGATGCCGCCATGGAGCGCAAATATTCTGGCAATCCCGGCGAAGGCTTTTTCACCGGCGGCGGGCTGCACCGCTTCGGCAACTTCAGCAAGAACGACGACTCGAAAATCCTGACGATCACCGAAGGCCTGCGCCACTCGACCAATTTGCTGTTCGTGCGCCTGATGCGGGACGTGGTGCGCTACTACATGTTCCAGTTGCCAGGTTCGTCGGCGGCGCTGCTGGCCGATTCCGACGACCCGCGCCGGGCCGAATACCTGGCCCGTTTCGCCGACCGCGAAGGGCGCGACTTCCTGATGCGGTTTTATCAGAAGTACCGTGGCAAGGATGCGGCGGAAGCCGAAAAACTGCTGCTGGCCAGCCTGCGCCCGACACCATCGCGCCTGGCCGCCACCTATCGCACCATCGAGCCGGCTGGCACGCTCGACCAGTTCGGCAAGTTCGTGCACGACAACCTGCCATCGGCGAATGAAGTCGACGATGCGCGGGTTGAAAAAATGTATGCAACCTACGATCCGGCGGCGATGTCGCTGGCCGACCGCGGTTATGTGTCGTCGATCCACCCGCTCGAACTCTGGCTGGTGGGCTACCTGCGCAAGCATCCCAAAGCCAATTGGGACGAATTGTCGAAAGCCAGCGTCAAGGAACGCCAGGAAGTGTATTCGTGGCTCTTCAAGACGCACCATAAATATGCGCAAGACCGCCGCATTGCCGGCCTGATCGAGGTGGAAGCGTTCCTGAAAATTCACGCGCAGTGGAAGAAGATGGGCTATCCGTTCGACTCGCTGGTGCCGTCGTACGCGACCACGCTGGGAGCATCGGCCGACCGTCCGGCCGCGCTGGCCGAGCTGATGGGCATCATCATCAATGGCGGCGTGCGCAAACCCGTGGAGCGTATCAACCAGCTGCACTTTGCCAAGGACACACCGTACGAAACGGTGGTCAAGCACAAGGTGGGCGCGGCGCCGGAGCGCGTGATCTCCGCCGACGTGGCCCGCACGGCTGCCGACGCCATCCGCGGCGTGGTGTCGGACGGTACGGCCAAACGCGTCAAGGAAGCGTTCAAGCAGGCTGACGGCAGCATCATCGCCGTGGGCGGCAAAACCGGTACCGGCGACCAGCGCTTTGACGTGTATGCCAAGGGCGGGCGCCTGATCGAGTCGCGTTTCGTGAACCGGTCGGCCACGTTCGTCTTCAATATCGGCGAGCGTTTCTTCGGCAGCATGACGGCGTATGTGCACGGTCCGGAAGCGGCCCACTACGATTTCACCAGCGCGTTGCCGGTGCAGTTGCTCGTCACGCTGGCGCCCACACTGATGCCGATGATCGAGCCGCCGAAGACAGCGCCGGCGCTGAAAACGTGCGTGAAATAAGCTGACGTGGCAGGCGGCAAAATCCTGACACGCATTCGAGCATTCTCGCGCTTTTCGGTCCGGGATTTTCTGGTCGCGGCCGGCCCGACCATCGTGCTGGTAACGTTTGCCATCGGCGCTGCATGGTGGATCGTCGACCCCGCACCGCCGAAGCACGTGACGATGGCCACCGGCCAGGAAAACAGCGCCTACGACGCATTTGGCAAGCAGTACGCGCAGGCGCTGGCGCAGAACGACATCCGCGTTACGTTGCAACCGTCGCTGGGCTCGCAAGAAAATCTGCAACGTTTGATTGCCGGGCAGGTCGATATCGCGTTCGTGCAAAGCGGTTCGGCTGGCGCGGCGCAGGCAAAAGCTGCCGGGCTGGAATCGCTGGGCAGCCTGTTCACAGAGCCGGTCTGGCTGTTCCTGCGCGACTCGGTGCCAGTCACCCAGCTGACGCAACTGAAGGGTTTGAAAATCAATCTCGGGCCGCAGGGCACCGGCGTGCCGAAGCTGTTCGAGCAGGTGCTGGACGTGAACGGCGTCGCGTTGAAGGATTTAACCGTCAGCGCGCTGGAAAACACGCTGGCGACGATGGCGCTGCTCGACGGGAGCATCGACGGGCTCGTATTCAGTTCGGCGCCGGAAGCGCCGCTGATCCAGATGCTGCTGCAAACGCCCGGCATCAAGCTGTTCAATTTTGCCCAGGCCGAGGCCTACACGCGGCGCTTGCCGTTTTTGTCGCACGTGGTGCTGCCGCGCGGGATCGTCGACCTGGGGCGCGACATTCCGGCCCAGGATTACCATTTGATCGCGCCGACCGCCACACTGGTGGCGCGTGAAAATGTGCACCCGGCGCTGATCGAACTGTTCGTGCAAGCGGCGTCCGGCATTCACGGCGGCACCGGCTGGTTCCAGCAGCAGGGCCAGTTTCCCACGCCGCGCTACACCGAGATTCCGGTAGCGCCCGGTGCGGCCAAGTTTTACCGCGACGGACCGCCGCTGATGCAACGGTACATGCGCTTCTGGCTGGCGAATCTGTTCGAGCGGATGGGCGTGGTTCTGGTAGCGCTGGCCGCACTGATCATCCCGCTGTCGAAAATCGTGCCGCCGCTGTACGTCTGGCGCATCCGCTCGCGCGTGTATCGCTGGTATGGGCAGTTGCGGGCGGTGGAGCAGCAACTGGCGCAGGCCGGGGAGGGCGCGGCGCGGGCACAGTCATGTGAAAAATTGCTGAAGCGGCTGGACGATATCGAGGCGGGCGTGAACCAGATGTCGATACCACTGGCGTTTGCGGATTCGCTGTACGGGCTGAGGAATCACATCAATTTTGTGCGGCTGCGGGTTCGCAGTTCCCGCGAAGGCGGGAATCCATAGCACGCAAGAATAAAGGCAAAGTCAATGACGGCGCTGGTGGTTGCAGCTTCCACACGCATTCAAGGTGCTATGGACCCCCGCCTTCGCGGGGGTGATCTACGCCCCCATCCACGGCAGTCCCGCCTTGCACCATCCCCCCACCGTCTTGCGATGCCCCTCGCCATCCTTGTCGCCTTCAAAACCTTCAAGAATGTCGAACGCATTCGGATAACCGTTCTCGGTGGCGACGCGCGCGGCGTGGCGCGAGCGCACGCCTGAGCGGCACAGGAAGAGCAGCACATCGTCGGGCGTCGCGACGTGTGCAAGCTGTTCGGCGAACGACGCGTTCGGCAAGCCGCCCGGCCAGGTGCTCCATTCCACGGCAGCGTGCTGCGCGGAAGAGATGCTGACCCGTCCGACCCAATCGCGTTCGGCATTGGTGCGCACATCGATCAGTTTGACGTTGGGGTCGCTCTGCAGCAGCGCATATGCTTCGTCAGGAGTCACTGCCCCAGCGTACGGTTGTTCCGGTGCCCGGGTGCGGGCGGCGGCGAGAAGGCGTTCGGTAGCGCTCATGGTGTACCTCGAATCTGCACGAAAGTGGTGCGCACCGTGGAGGTGCGCGAATGGATCATTGCACCTGCAAGGTGCGTTATGATCATTGTCAACGATGACTGAAAGTGCTGCAAAAAAGTCTATTCTAAGCGCTCGCCCACGGGTTTTCCATTCTTGCGCGGTGGCCAGGACCGGGCCCGCTGCTGGCATGGATTCTGCTATTATCGTTGGGCGTTCGTGGTACTGCTAACAACAGCTCCCACGCCCCATTTCATTTAGGAGATACGAATGGCAATGTCCGCCGCAGAAGTACTGCAGATGGTAAAAGACAACGAAGTGAAATTCGTTGATTTCCGCTTCGCCGATACAAAAGGCAAAGAACAACACGTGACCGTTCCCGTGTCGCACTTTGACCTCGACAAATTTGAATCCGGCCACGCTTTCGACGGCTCGTCGATCGCCGGCTGGAAAGGTATCGAAGCATCGGACATGCTGCTGATGCCGGACCCGAACACCGCCAACATCGACCCGTTCATGGAAGAGACCACGCTGTTCATGCAGTGCGACGTCATCGAACCATCGGACGGCAAGGGCTACGACCGCGATCCACGTTCGATCGCCAAGCGCGCTGAAGCGTACCTGAAATCGTCCGGCATGGGCGACACTGCCTACTTCGGTCCTGAGCCAGAATTCTTTATTTTCGATTCCGTCCGCTGGAAAATCGACATGTCCGGCTGCTTCGTCAAGATCGATTCCGACGAATCGTCGTGGGCCACCGATGCCAAGACCGAAGGCGGCAACAGCGGCCATCGCCCAACCGTCAAGGGCGGCTATTTCCCGGTGCCACCAGTCGACAGTTTCCAGGACATGCGTTCGGAAATGTGCCTGATCCTGGAAGCCATGGGCATCCCGGTCGAAGTGCACCACCACGAAGTTGCCGGCGCCGGCCAGAATGAAATCGGCACCCGTTTCTCGACGCTGGTCGAGCGCGCCGACTGGACCCAGAACCTGAAATACGTGGTCTGGAACGTGGCGCACAGCTACGGCAAAACCGCCACCTTCATGCCAAAACCGATCGTTGGCGACAACGGCTCGGGCATGCACGTGCACCAGTCGATCTGGAAAGATGGTAAGAACCTGTTCGCCGGCGACGGTTATGCCGGCCTGTCCGACACCGCTTTGTACTACATCGGCGGCATCATCAAGCACGCCAAGGCCCTGAACGCCATCACCAACCCGGGCACCAACTCGTACAAGCGCCTGGTGCCTGGCTACGAAGCACCGGTCAAACTGGCGTACTCGGCCCGTAATCGTTCGGCATCGATCCGCATCCCGCACGTTGCCAATCCAAAAGGCCGCCGCATCGAAACGCGTTTCCCGGATCCACTGGCCAACGTCTACCTGTGCTTCGCAGCGTTGCTGATGGCAGGCCTGGACGGTATCCAGAACAAGATTCACCCGGGCGAAGCGGCATCGAAAGATCTGTACCATTTGCCGCCTGAAGAAGACGCGTTGATTCCAACCGTCTGCGCGTCGCTCGAAGAAGCACTCGACGCACTGAACAAGGACCGCGAGTTCCTGACCCGTGGCGGCGTGTTCTCCGATTCGATGATCGATGCCTACATCGAACTGAAAATGCAGGAAGTCCAGCGCATGCGCATGACGACTCACCCGGTTGAGTTCGATATGTATTATTCCTGCTAACAAGCAGATAACATCGGGTAGCAAAAGCACCAGAAAGTGTTACCTTGGTGTAACAAACGCGAGCAAAGCCCCCGGCTTTCCTCGCGTTTTTTCTTGGATGCGGTATATTTTGGCTGACTTTATTGCTGCACGGCTTCATCCACGCGAACCCACCTGATGCACATGACAACCCGACTATTTTTCTCCGCCGCACTGGGTGTAACCGCCCTGGTCTGCGGCAGCACGTACGCGCAATCGGCCATCTACAAATGCGTCGATGCCCAGGGCCGGGTCGAGTTCACCGATGTTGTCAAAACCGGCTGCAAGGCGCTCGATCTGCCTGGTTCGATCGCGGCGCCGACGCGCCGTGCCGGTGCATCGGCGCGCCAGGGCAGTGCGCCCGCACCGGTGGCGACCCCGGCCAATTTCCCGCGCGTCGACACCTCGGTGCAAAAAGCGCGCGACGACGACCGCCGCGGCATCCTCAACGAGGAACTGCGTGCCGAAGAAAAGAAACTGTCCGATTTGAAAGGGCCTGCGAATGGCAGCGATCCGGTCCGCATGGCCTCGATGAAAGACGATATCAACCGCGCCGAGCGGAATATCGACGCGCTGCGGCGCGAAATCTCGAATATCCGATGAGCCCGGCTGTACCCGAACGTTTTACCGGCCTCGACTTGCTGGCGTCGAGCGTATTGCTGGTCGATCAGTGGGGCGCCATCAAATATGCCAACCCGGCTGCGGAAACCCTGGTCGACGTGTCGCTGAAAGCCATGTCGCGCCTGCGCCTTTCGTCGTTGTTTTCAAACGGCGACGAGCTCGAAGCCTTGTGTCAGCAGTCGCTGGAGCACCAGTACGCCGACCTGCGCCAGGACCTGGCGCTGGCGCGGCCCGGGCGCGAACTGCTGCATGTGCACCTGATGATGTCCGTCGTCGGCACCGAGGAAGTGCTGATCGAGATGCGCGAGTACGAGCAGCAGCTGAAACTCGACCGCGAAGAGCGCATTTTCGACCAGAGCCAGGCCAATAAGGAGCTGATCCGCAACCTGGCGCATGAAATCAAGAATCCGCTGGGCGGCATTCGCGGCGCGGCCCAGTTGCTCGAACTGGAGTTGCCGGATGTGCACCTGGTGGCCCTGCGCGAGTACACGCAGGTGATCATCAAGGAAGCCGACCGTCTGCAGACGCTGGTCGATCGCCTGCTGGCGCCGCACCGTCGCCCACACATTGTCGGCGACGTGAATATCCATGAAGTGTGCGAACGGGTGCGCAGCGTGGTGCTGGCCGAATTCCCGGTGGGTCTCACCATCCGGCGCGATTACGATGCGTCCATTCCCGAGTTCCGCGGCGACATGGAGCAGTTGATCCAGGCGGTGCTGAACATCGTTCACAACGCCGCGCAGGCGTTGGTCGACCGGATTGCCGCCGGCGATGCGGAGATTGTTTTACGCACGCGCGTGGCGCGCCAGGTGACGTTGGCGAAGATTCGCTACGGGCTGGCATTAGACTTGCATATCACCGACAATGGACCGGGTATTGCACCCCAGATCCTCGATCGCATTTTCTACCCGCTGGTGTCGGGAAGGGATGGTGGCAGCGGCCTGGGACTGACGCTGGCGCAGACCTTCGTGCAGCAGCACCTTGGACTGATCGAGTGCGAGAGCCGGCCTGGACTGACCGATTTCCGGATCTTGCTGCCGCTGCCCTGACACGGGGCACGCAGCCGAGATGCCAGTCCCTGATGAATATGATCTATCCATTGCGGGAAGCAAGAACACATGAAACCAATCTGGATTGTCGACGACGACGCCTCCATCCGCTGGGTGCTGGAAAAAGCCCTGGCGCGGGAAAACCTCGAGACGCGCAGTTTCTCGAACGCACGTGAAGCGCTCGCTGCCTTTGAAACCGATACGCCGCAAGTACTGGTTTCCGATATCCGCATGCCTGGCGAGTCCGGTCTCGATTTGCTGGCCGTGGTCAAAGAGCAGCATCCCGGTCTGCCGGTCATCATCATCACCGCCTTTTCCGACCTCGATTCCGCGGTCGCCTCGTTTCAGGGCGGCGCGTTTGAATACCTTGCAAAACCGTTCGACATCGACAAGGCCGTCGCGCTGATCCGCCGCGCGCTGGAAGAAAGCCTGCGCGAAGCGAGCGTGGAAACGCTGCCCGCCGATACGCCGGAAATTCTGGGCCAGGCGCCCGCCATGCAGGAAGTGTTTCGCGCCATCGGGCGCCTGTCGCAATCGAATGTGACGGTGCTCATTACCGGTGAATCCGGCACCGGCAAGGAACTGGTCGCCCACGCGCTGCACAAGCACAGCCCGCGTGCGCAACAGCCGTTCATTGCCCTCAATACCGCGGCGATCCCGAAAGATTTGCTGGAGTCGGAACTGTTCGGCCATGAGCGCGGCGCCTTTACCGGCGCCCAGGCCACCCGGCGCGGCCGTTTCGAACAAGCCGAGAATGGCACACTGTTTCTCGATGAGATCGGCGACATGCCTTTTGATTTGCAAACGCGTCTGTTGCGTGTGCTCTCCGACGGCCACTTTTACCGGGTTGGCGGGCACCAGCCCATCAAGGCCAATGTGCGCGTAATTACTGCCACGCACCAGAACCTGGAACAGCGCGTGCGCGAAGGCCAGTTCCGCGAAGATTTGTTTCACAGGTTAAATGTGATTCGTTTGCGCTTGCCGAGCCTGCGCGAACGACGTGAAGACATCCCCTTGCTGGCGCGCCACTTCCTGCTGCAAAGCGCCCGCCAGCTGGGCGGCGAAACCAAGCGCATGAGCGACGCAGCGATGCAGTTTCTGGTTGGCCTCGACTTGCCGGGCAATGTGCGCCAGCTGGAAAATCTGTGCAACTGGATTACCGTGATGGCGCCCGGCCAGACGGTCGAAGTCAAGGATTTGCCGCACGATCTGACCCAGGGCACCGCTTTCTCGTCGTCGTATGCTGGCGACAGCGCCAGCGTGCTGCCGGCTCCCGCACCCTTGCCGCCGTTGACCGCAGGCGCTGCGCCGGTGCCCGGTGCCGGCATGAGTCCGGGTGCCCAGGCCGCGTTTGCCAGCGGTACCGATGGCTGGATCAGCCTGCTCGAATTGCAGGCCGCGAACATGCTCAGTGCGGGCCAGGTCGAAGTCATGGATGTGCTCGGCAAGCAGTTCGAGTCGGCCCTGATCAAGACTGCGCTGAAGCACACGCACGGGCGCAAGAACGATGCTGCCGTGCGCCTCGGCATCGGCCGCAACACCATCACGCGCAAGATTGCCGAACTGGGTATCGACGGGGCGAAGGACGAGTAAGTCTCACCCTCGCGCAGGCGGGGGTCCATAGCACGCAAGCGACACCTATGTGCGCGCGCTTCAAGGCACTCTTCAAAGACTGCGCGGCCAGGTAGCTTTGCGATGTCGAAAACGTGCTATGGATCCCCGCCTTCGCGGGGACTATACTCTCGCATCCGCTCAGCGCTACTTTTACGATTCAGCATGCTCATCAATTGCGTCGCCTACCAGCAAGGCAAAAAACTCGCCGATATTCCTATCGAAGACATCAGTGAATACCTGGCCCAACCGGGCTGTTTCGTTTGGGTTGCCCTGCGCGATGCGTCGACCGAGGAGCTGGCCACGATGCAGCACGAATTCGGCCTGCACGAACTGGCGGTGGAAGACGCTTTGCGCGGCAAGCAGCGGCCCAAGGTGGAAGAGTATGGCGACTCGTTGTTTGCCGTCATTCAGACGGTCGAGCCTCAAGGGGGCGAATTGCAGGTCGGCGAAGTGGCCGTTTTCGTCGGCGCCAACTATGTGCTGACGGTGCGGCGCGATGCGCAGCAGGGCCTGGTGGGCGTGCGCGCCCGCGCGGAACGCGAGCCGCACCTGCTGTCGAAAGGGTCCGCGTTCGTACTGTACGCGCTGATGGACGCCATCGTCGACCGTTACTTTCCCATCGTCGACAAACTTGAAGAAGAACTGGAAACCATCGAAGAGCGCATCTTCGGCCACGGTGCCCAGCGCGACAATATCGAACGCCTGTATGAGCTGAAGCGCAAAGGACTGGTGCTGCGCCACGCCGTGCTGCCGCTGATGGACGCGCTGGGCCGCCTGCACGGTGGCCGGGTGCCGATTTTGGTGGAATCGTGCGAAGAATATTTCCGCGACGTGCACGATCACCTGGCGCGCATTCTCGGGCGGCTCGATTCGGTGCGCGATACCATCGGCACGGCCATCCAGGTGAACCTGTCGATGGTCGCCATCGACGACAGCGAAGTCAATAAACGCCTGGCCGCCTACGCCGCAATCTTTGCCGTGTTCACGGCGTTTGCCGGCGTCTGGGGCATGAATTTTGAATTCATGCCGGAGCTGAAATGGCACTACGGCTACCCGATGGCGATTGGCTGCATGGTGATCGTCTGCGGCTATATGTACTTCAAGTTTCGTCGCTCGGGCTGGTTGTAGCGCGTCAGCGGTGAGCCAGGTCGAGCAGCGCAAACTGCTCTTCCAGCAATTCGACGCAGACCCGCACTTTGGCCGACGTTGTCAGCCGGGACGGATAGACCGCCCACACATTCGCTTCCTGGCGCCATTCCGGCAAAATCTGCACCAGCGAACCGTCGCGCAAATGCGGACCGATATCCCACAGCGAGCGCAGCACCACGCCGTGTCCATCGACCGCCCACAGCACGGCCATCTCCCCATTGTTGGCCGACAGCGGCCCGGTCACCTTGACGGTATCCTCGACCGCGCCGGCACGCAGTTTCCACACGCCGAACGGATGGTCGCGCTCCTTGATGACCAGGCAATCGTGGTTCGCCAGTGTTTGCAGCGTGCGCGGCGTCCCGCGCCGTTTCAGGTAGTCGGGCGCCGCGCACAGAACGCGGTGATTGCTGGCCAGGCGGCGCGCGATCAGGTGTGGCGCAATCTCGTCGCCGACGCGGATATCCAGGTCGAAGCCCTCACTGGCCACATCGACGATCCGGTCGAATACCTCGAAGCGGATTTGCAGGCCCGGATACCTTTTCACGATCAGCGAAATCATCGGCGCCGCGATATTCCTGCCGAAGCCAAAACTGCTGGCGATGCGCAGCGATCCTTGCGGCAGCTGCTTCGTCACGGCCACTTCCTGCAGCAACTGGTCCATGTCGTCGAGGATGCGCTGGGCCCACAGGAACACGCGTTCGCCTTCCTCAGTGACCGCCACGCGCCGGGTGGTGCGATGGAGCAGCTTGACGGCGAGCGTTTCTTCGAGCATCCGGATGCGCTTGCTGACATACGCGGTCGACACGCTGAGTTCTTCGGCCGCGATGACGAAACTCGATTTGCGCGCCACGGCAATGAACACGCGCAAGTCGTCGGCATCCGGTAGTTTGTGCATGATTCGTGAATAATCTATTTACGGAAAGCTCATTGTATCTTTTTTGATGTGGATGAATAATGACTCACTGTTCGGCGCGCCGTGCGCGCTCCCACCCATTCAGCAGAGGAAGCGATGAGCACACCATTCAAGATTGCAGTGATTGCCGGCGACGGTATCGGCCAGGAAGTGATGCCGGAAGGCCTGCGCGTATTGCAGGTGGCAGCGGAGAAGTTTTCCTTGAACCTCAGCTT
>JALYUM010000069.1 GCA_030853745.1 Pseudomonadota bacterium
ATGTATGCCAGGTCGAATTTCGAGGCTTCGATTTCAGCTGGATCTTCTTCGTCCAGGTCGCGGTAAGCGACGATTTCTGGATGACGATACAGCGCGTTGGCGTCAAAGTTCCACTTGGCGTCGAGGGCGATGACTTTACCGTCGCCGGTCAGGATCAGCGGGTTGATTTCAGCCAGCGATGCGTCGGTTTCCCAGTAGGCTTTGTACAGCCCCATCAGTTGTGCGCGGGCATCTGCCAGCGATGCGGCAGGAACGCCGATTTTCGTCAGGATGTCGTCGGCTTCTGCATCTTGCAGGCCGGTCGACGGGTCGATGGCGGCCGTGTGGATTTTTTCCGGGTTGGTGTGGGCAACTTCTTCGATGTCCATGCCGCCTTCGGAAGAACCCATCAGCACGACGCGCTGCGAGACGCGGTCGGTGACCAGCGAGATGTACAGTTCTTTCTTGATGTCGGCGCCTTCTTCTACCAGCAGGCGACGTACTTTCTGGCCTTCAGGACCGGTCTGGTGCGTGACCAGCTGCATGCCCATGATCTGTTCTGCGTATTCCTTGACCTGATCGAGGGAGAACGCCACTTTGACGCCGCCGCCTTTGCCGCGACCGCCAGCATGGATCTGCGCCTTGACTACCCAGACCTTGCCGCCCAACGTTTCAGCAGCTTTGACTGCCTCTTCAACGGACATGCACGGAATGCCGCGCGGAACCGTCACTCCGTACTGCCGGAGGATTTCTTTGCCTTGATACTCATGGATCTTCATGCTGGCTTCCCTTCTTCTGTTACTGATTGAGAAATACGATTAGATGGCGCTTCAACTACATGTTCCCCGCCAGGCGCGGGTTGCGCCCAACGTGGGTAAAACTTGGCGACTGCGGGACCGTCGATGCGCAACGCATGGCAACGGTCGAGCTGGAACGGACGTTCGGTCGCGGGATCATCGACGCCGGCAGGCAAACCTTCCTGCGTCGACAAAACTTCGTTGGCGTACGCCTGGACGGCGGCAGTGGGTAAAACCAGCGCCAGCTCGCTCAGGTGAGTACAGCCGAGCACGCCTTGGAGGCGGTCTTTCAGGTGCAAACGGAAATGCTGCATCAGGTTCAGTCCCACCAGCGCCTGGTAGGCCGGTGCGATGGTGTTGCACATGCCCGGATACGGCACGGCATCCGACGCGGCATCGGCGGCGACTATATTAAAGGCGAGGTCGATCGTGACGCGCAGTTTCAGGTCGTGGATGGGGCTGCCGCCAGGACGCAGGCCGGAGGCCAGGTGGATGTCGCGCGTTTTAACGTCGCGTATCGAAGCATCGAGATCCCACAGGCCATCTTCGCGCGAGTAGGCAGCGACTTCGATGGAGCGCGTGTGCCGGAGCGTGCGCGGTGCGGGAGGTGACAAGGGCATGGAAAACTAGGCCGGCAAAGCGGCATTCAAGTGTGTGCAGCCGTGTGCTAATGCACGTCAACGCAGTTTCTACGATGACAACCGCTCATGCGGCGCTGCTAAAACCGTGAAATTTTAGCATAGGAAGGTGTCAGTTGCGGTGCAACATAATTTTTGGTACTTCTTGAAATACATTTCCTGGATATAAGCACCATGAATGGCCACCTGCGATGCGCAGTGATATCGTCACGGCGAAACAAACGATCGATGTTTTCTGAATGGAGCGTTAATGAAAGCAGCAACACCCATACCGCATGGCAGCGTGGTGTCACCGTTGCAGGCGCACGCAGACTTTTGGGATGCGTTCAACGTCACCGTTCAACTACCCAAGCGCTCTGCAATGCATTGGTACCTCGACTTTGCCGGACGTACGCCGCGCTGGATTGACGTGCTGATGCGCATGCGAAACCGGGCGGTGCGGCTGGTGGGGTTGAAAGATGTTGGCCAACTGGCCCATGTACCACCAACGAACAGTGCCGCCAGCCTGCGACCAGGGCAACGTGTTGGCATTTTTACGATACGGTCGGTGTGCGATGAAGAAGTAGTGTTCGAGATCCTGGATAAACATCTCGATGTGGTGATGTCGGTCTACCGTGGCGCGGTGGAAAACATGCAAATCACCGTGACGACACTGGTATTCAATCACAACTGGCTCGGTCGCCTGTACATGATTCCCGTGACGCCGATGCACAAAATCGTTGTGAAATCGATTCTGGCCAAAGGCCGGCAGCATACGACAAGCTAAAACAGCGAAACAACGCTAAGCGTCGTCGTCGTCAAACACGTCTTCCCGCCCCTGCATTGCCACGCGTGCAGCACCTTGCGAAAAGCCGCGCTGCAACAAAAAGCGCATTTGCTTGCTGCGCTCAGCAGCATCGGCAGCTACCGTGCCGAACTTGCGACGCCAGACTTCGGTGGCGCGTGTCGCTTCAGTGTCGGCCAGACCCGCCTTCAGTCCGGTGAGTGCATCGCCGTGCACGCCGTGGCTTTGCAACTCGGCCATGATGCGGTGATTGCCAAAGCGCGCCGACCGGCGGTTCAGCAGCGATGCGCAGAACCGTTCCTGCGATAACCAATTATTTTTCTCAAGGAAATCGAGCACGGCATTCACATCGTCTCCCTCTTCGGCGTAACGGGCCAGCTTGCGGCCCAGTTCGAGTCGGCTATGTTCGCGCATCGACAGATAGCGCAAGGCACGGCCTTTAAGGCTTAAGGCCGGACCTCGCACAACAGCGTCCGCTTACTCTGCAGCAGCAGGAGCCGATGCAGCAGCGGCGGCAGCTGCTGCAGCCGCGGCCGCAGCCTTGGTTTTCGACGGCTTGCCGGTTTCTTCCGCTTCACCCGGACCTGGTGGAATTTCACGCACACCCAGCGCCACCCGCACCTTGTTCTCGATTTCGCGTGCCAGTGCCGGACGCTCTTTCAGGAACAGGCGTGCATTGTCCTTGCCCTGACCAATGCGCTCGCCGTTATAGCTGTACCACGAGCCGGACTTCTCGACGATTTTGTTATCGGCGCCGAGATCGAGAATTTCACCCTCGCGGGACGTGCCTTCGCCATACAGGATGTCGAAGTGCGCTTCCTTGAACGGTGGCGCAATTTTGTTTTTGACGACTTTGACCTTGGTTTCGTTACCGATGACTTCGTCGCCCGATTTGATGGAACCGGTACGGCGAATGTCCAGACGCACCGACGCGTAGAACTTGAGCGCGTTACCGCCCGTGGTGGTCTCCGGGCTGCCGAACATGACGCCGATTTTCATACGGATCTGGTTGATGAAAATGACCAGCGTGTTGGTGCGGTTGATCGAACCGGTGAGCTTACGCAGCGCCTGGGACATCAAACGTGCCTGCAGACCTGGCAGCGAATCGCCCATGTCGCCTTCGATTTCAGCGCGTGGCGTCAACGCTGCCACGGAGTCGATGACGATCAGGTCGACCGAACCCGAGCGCACCAGCGCATCGGTGATTTCCAGCGCCTGTTCACCCGTGTCCGGCTGCGAAATGAGCAGGTCGGACAGGTTGATGCCCAGCTTTTGCGCATAACCGACGTCGAGCGCGTTCTCGGCATCGATAAAGGCGCAGGTGCCACCCAGCTTTTGCATTTGCGCGATGGTTTGCAGCGTCAGCGTGGTTTTACCCGATGATTCCGGACCGTAGATCTCGACGATACGGCCGCGCGGCAAACCGCCGACGCCCAGCGCGATGTCCAGACCGAGCGAGCCGGTGGAAACGGTTTGTACTTCTTCGACCGGGGTGTTGGCGTCCATGCGCATCACGGAACCCTTGCCGAACTGCTTTTCGATCTGCGCCAGCGCCGCAGCCAGGGCTTTGCCCTTGTCCGCCGCGTTGAGATTCACTTTTTTATCGTCCATTGTCTTCTTTCAGTATCGGAGATGCCTAGATAGGGTGGATGCGCCCAAATTCAATACCCACTACTGTATAAAAAACCAGTGGTTTTGGCAAGCGCTATTTCGTACCACGTGCCCTGGATTTGACAAAAGCTCGCTATGTTGCGGAAGATGAAACACAATATGCACACCGGGGTCTGACAACGCACGAGGATACGATGCGAATTTTGCTTGCCGAAGATGATAGCGTACTTGCCGACGGACTGACGCGCTCCTTGCGCCAGTCGGGCTACGCCATCGACTGCGTCAAGAATGGCGAAGATGCCGACACTGCGCTGTCGACGCAGGAGTTCGATCTGCTCATTCTCGACCTCGGTTTGCCGCGCCTGTCCGGCCTCGAAGTGCTGCGCCGCCTGCGCGCGCGCGCCTCGCTGCTGCCGGTGCTGATCCTTACCGCGGCCGACTCGATCGAGCAGCGCGTGAATGGCCTCGACCTCGGCGCCGATGACTACATGGCCAAGCCGTTTGCGCTGTCCGAACTGGAAGCCCGGGTGCGCGCCCTTACCCGGCGCGGCGCCGGTGGCGGCCCCACTGTCATCCGTCACGGTCCGCTGGCCTACGACCAGGTGGGGCGCTCCGCCTATATCAACGAGCAGATGCTCGATCTGTCGGCGCGCGAGCTTGGGTTGCTCGAAATTTTGCTGGCGCGCAGCGGGCGCCTGGTGTCGAAAGAGCAGCTGGTCGACCATTTGTGCGAATGGGGCGAGGAAGTGTCGAACAACGCCATTGAAGTGTATGTGCACCGGCTGCGCAAGAAAATTGAAGTCGGCGGCGTGCGCATCGCCACTGTGCGCGGACTCGGCTACTGCCTGGAAAAATTCGCCGACCTCGGCCCGTCAGGCAAGTGATCCGGCCCAATCCCGATCCCATCCTGGCGCCGGAAGAAACTTACCAGCCGCCGAACCCCGCGCCGGACGAAAGCATCCAGCACTCGCTGTTTGGCGAAATTCTCGATTGGATGCTGGCGCCGCTGCTGCTGCTGTGGCCGATGAGCATTGCCATCACCTACCTGGTGGCAAAATCGATCGCCAACCAGCCGTTCGACCATGCGCTGGAAGACAGCGTTACGGTGCTGGCCCAGCAGGTGCACGAGGTGGACGGCAAGGTGACGGCGCGCCTGCCCGGCAGCGCGCGCGACATCCTGCGCGCCGACGATGTCGACAATGTGTATTTTCAGGTCATCGGTCCGCGCGGAGAATATGTCGATGGCGACCGCGACCTGCCCGCCCCTGCCGATGAAGACCGTCATCCGGACGGCATGGTCCATTTCCGCAACGCCAATATGCATGGCGCGCAAGTACGCGTGGCCTATTCCTGGGTGACGCTGCAGCCGCTCGCCGAGGGCGCCGAAGTCGACCCGCGCAGTGCGCTGGTGCAGGTGGCCGAAACGCTCGACAAACGCGCCGGTCTCGCCAATGAAATCATCAAGGGCGTGATCCTGCCCCAGTTCATTATTTTGCCGATTATCCTGGCGCTGGTGTGGTTTGCACTGTCCCGGGGACTGTCGCCGCTGGCCGAACTGCAGGAGCGCATCCGGGCGCGCCGGCCCGACGACCTGTCTCCTATCGATGCGCGTCAGGTGCCCGAGGAAATTTCGCCGCTGGTCGGCTCTTTCAACGACATGCTGGCCCGCCTCGAGCAGACCATCGACATGCAAAAACGTTTCATTGCCGATGCCGCGCACCAGATGAAAACACCGCTGGCCGGCATGCGCATGCAGTCGGAACTGGCGCTGCGCCAGATCGATGCCGCCGAAATTCACCGCTCGCTGGAACAATTGGCCACCAGCAGCGAATCGGCCACGCGTCTGGTCAACCAGTTACTGGCACTGGCCCGTGCCGAGCATCAGCCCAACGCCGGCCTCGCCTTCGAGGAAGTCGATTTGGTGAAGCTCGCCCGCAGTACCGTGCACGAATGGGTGCCGGAATCTTTTACCCGCAACATCGACCTCGGCTACGAGGCGCCATCGACGCCGCTGCGCATTGCCGCCAACGCGCTGATGCTGCACGAACTGCTGTCGAACCTGATCGACAATGCGCTGCGCTACACGCCGGCGGGCGGCAGCGTGACGGTGCGGGTGCGCCGCCATGACGACGATGTGCTGCTTGAAGTGGAAGATACCGGGCCCGGCATCGCAGCCACCGAACGCAGCCGCGTGTTCGAGCGTTTTTACCGCATCCTCGGCAACGGCGCGCCCGGCAGTGGCCTGGGACTGGCCATCGTGCGCGAAGTGGCGCAGCAGCACAATGCCGAAATCGACGTATTCGACAATCCGCGCAGCCATGTCAAAAAATATCCCGGCAGCCTGTTCCGGCTGACCTTTCCGCCACCTGTTCCCCGCGATGACGATGCCTGAACCGACCGATTTGACGTCCCCCGGCGAGCGCCGCATCCGTCTGCTGGCCGCCCGCACCAACCACTGGCGCCAGACCCGCCGCATTACTGCCGTGCTGCTGGCGCTGTGGCTGGTCACTACCATTGGCGCAGTCTGGTTCGCGCGCGACCTGGAGCACTGGTCGCTGTTCGGCTGGCCGCTGTCGTTTTATATGGCAGCGCAAGGCGCCTCGCTGATGTATCTCGCCATGATTGGCGCCTACGCCTGGCTGATGCAGCGGACGGATCGACAATATGCCAGCGCACTGGACACCGACCCATGAGCAAGCCGCAACGTTATTTTCATAAGCTGAGCCGCTATTATTTATGGTTTACGGGCTGCTTCGGGGTCTTCCTGATCGCCCTGGCCGTGCTGGAAAAAGAAGGCATGCCGCGCCTGTGGATCGGCTACCTGTTCATGGTCGCCACCATTTTGCTGTACGCCAGCATCGGCGTCATCAGCCGCACGTCGAACGTGACCGAATACTATGTCGCGGGGCGGCGTGTGCCGGCGCTGTTCAACGGCATGGCCACTGCGGCCGACTGGATTTCCGCGGCCAGCTTCATCAGTCTGGCCGGCGGCCTGTACCTGCACGGTTTCGATGGCCTGGCCTACATCATGGGATGGACGGGCGGCTATTGCCTGGTGGCGCTGTTGATCGCACCTTACCTGCGCAAATCGGCCCAGTTCACGATCCCCGATTTCCTCGCCGCGCGCTACGGCGGCGGCGCGGGCGGGCGCGGCGCACCGGTGCGGGCGATGGCGGTCGGGGCCACGATCATCGTCTCGTTCATCTACGTGGTCGCGCAAATTTACGCAGTCGGAATGATTGCCTCGCGTTTCACCGGCGTCGACTTTTCGGTGGGAATTTTCCTCGGCTTGGCCAGCATCCTGGTGTGCTCGTTCCTGGGCGGCATGCGCGCCATTACCTGGACGCAGGTGGCGCAGTACATCATCATCCTGGTGGCGTTTTTGCTGCCGACCATGTGGCTGTCGGTCAAACTCGCGGGCAACCCGGTGCCGCAGGTGGCGTATGGCGCGGTGCTGCCAAAGCTGGCGGCGCGCGAAGCCGAACTGGCGATCGATCCGCAGGAAATTGCTGTGCGCCAGCGCTTTCACGAACGCGCGGATGCGTTGACGGCAAAACTGGCGGCGCTGCCGGCAGCGTGGGATACCGGCCGTCGCGACGCGCAGCGCCAGCTCGACGCGGTGCGCCTAAGCAATGGTTCGCTGTCCGAATTGCGCGCCGCCGAACGCGTGCTGATTGCGTACCCAAAAACGCCAGCCGACGCGGCGCAAGTGTGGCGTGAGCAGCGCGACAGTTACCTGGCCCGCTCGATGCTGCCCGAAGCGCACGCCACGCCCTTCCCCGGCCCGGATCGTGCCAGTTCAGATATCCGCCGCAACAATTTCCTGGCGCTGGTGCTGTGCCTGATGCTGGGCACGGCTGCCCTGCCCCACATCCTGATGCGCTCGTACACCACGCCGTCGGTCCACGCCAGCCGCCAGTCGGTGTTCTGGACGCTGTTCTTTATCCTGCTGATCTACCTGACCATCCCCGCGCTGGCCGTGCTGGCCAAGTACGACATCTACACCACGCTGGTCGGCAGCCATTTTTCCGACCTGCCCAACTGGGTTGCTTACTGGGGCAATGTCGACAAGGTCAATCCCCTCATCAGCATCGTCGACGTCAATAACGACGGCATCGTGCAGCTGGCCGAAATTGCCATCGACGGCGACGTGCTGGTGCTGGCTACGCCGGAAATTGGCGGCCTGCCCTACGTGGTTTCCGGTCTGGTCGCGGCCGGTGGACTGGCGGCGGCGCTGTCCACCGCGGACGGCTTGTTGCTGGCCATCTCGAATGCGCTGTCGCACGATGTGTATTACAAGATGGTCGACCCGAAAGCGTCGACGCAGAAGCGCGTGACGATCTCCAAATTGCTGCTGCTGGCGGTGGCGTTCATTGCTGCGTACGCGGCGTCGCAAAAGCCGGCCGATATCCTGTCGCTGGTGGGCGCCGCATTTTCGCTGGCCGCCTCGCTGCTGTTTCCGGCCTTGGCGCTGGGCGTCTTCTGGAAGCGCGCCAACCACGTCGGCGCCATCGCCGGCATGCTGACCGGCTTCCTGGTGTGCCTGTTTTACATGCTGCACACCAATCCCATTCTCGGCGGCAGCGCGGCGGGGCAATGGTTTCATATCGCGCCGATTTCGGCCGGCGTGTTTGGCGTGCCGGCGGGCATCGTGGCCCTGGTCGTGGCCAGCCTGCTGACCCGCGCGCCCGACCCGGCCGGACAAGGCTTGCTCGACCATATCCGGGCGCCGGAATAAGCGCGGCTTTCTCGCCACACCTCGTCGAATGTTGTCGATTTAAAACTAGCTTTCTGGCAAGCTCGTCGTTCGTTTCAACCTTCGAGGAGCTGTCTTGCACCTGCTTTCGTTTCCCTTGCGCCGCGCTGCGGTCCTGATCCTCGCAGCGATATGCTGCGCCGTGGTACCGGCATCTGCTCAAACCGCGCCTGCGCCCATCGCGCCGTTCTTTCAGCAACCGGCATTCGGCGATGCCGTGCTGTCGCCGAATGGCAAGAATCTGGCGACCCGCGTGGTCGACAAAAATGGCCATTATGTGCTGGCCGTGATCGACCTGGAATCGCGCGCCGCGAAAATTGTGGCTGGCTACGCCGCCGAAGATATCCGCCGGTTCCAGTGGGTCAACGACGAACGCCTGGTGTACAACCTGTTCGACCGGACCGAAGCGCAGGGCGACGTCTTGCAGGCACCGGGCCTCTTTGCCGTCAATCTCGATGGCAGCCGGCTGGTACAACTGGCCGAGCGCCGCCATTACTTCGTCAAAGAGTCAACGCTGATCAAGAAAAACATCCTGCCGTGGCACACGTGGATGATGGCGCCGGGTGCGCAGGACTCCGAATTCATCTACGTCACCAGCACGCAATACAAGGACAATGGCCGTGGCAAGGATGTCGATTTTATCAACCTGCTGCGCCTGAACACCATCACTGGTACGTCCGAGGTCGTACCGCGTCCCGGCCCTACACGTGGCTGGCTACTCGATCACAAGGGCCAGCCGCGCCTTGCCACGACGGTAAATGGCCAGACCCAGACCATTCACTAACTCGATCCCGCCACCGGCAAATGGCGCGCCGTCGCCACGTTCGACGCTTATCTCGGCGGCAAGGATGCGTTCAATCCAGTGGGCTTCGGGCCGGATGGCACGCTGTACGTGACAACGTCGATCAACAACGCAACGTCCAGCCTGCATCGCTTCAATTTTGCGACTGGCAAGGTCGATCCGGAAGCACTGATGGCCGCGCCTGGCTACGATTTTTCCGGCCGGCTGATTCACAACCGCAGCAAGTTGCTGGGGGCGGAACTGACCACCGACATGCGCGCCGATGTGTGGTTCGACGGTGGCATGCAGGCCGTGCAGACGGCCATCGACAAGGCGATGCCGGCCACCACCAACATCCTCACCGTGGCCACCGATCCGGCCGCGACCAATGTGCTGATCGAATCGTATTCCGACAAAGTGCCGTCGCGCTACGCCCTGTTCAACAAGAAAACCGGTGAGCTGAGCAAGATTGGCGAGAGCTATCCAAAAATCGACAGCGCCCGGATGGGCACGCAGAAAATGGTCAGCTACAAAGCCCGCGACGGCCTGACCATTCCGGCGTTGCTGACTTTGCCCCCCGGCAGCAACGGGAAGAATTTGCCGATGGTCGTGCTGGTCCATGGCGGTCCGTGGGTGCGCGGAGCGAGCTGGGAATGGGAGCCAGAAAGCCAGTTTCTGGCCTCACGCGGCTATGCCGTGCTCGAGCCGCACTTCCGTGGCAGCACCGGCCTGGGTTACGACCACTTTGCCGCCAGCTTCAAGCAGTGGGGTCTGTCCATGCAAAACGACATTGCCGATGGCACCCGCTGGGCTGCGACGCAGGGCTATGCGGACGCCAATCGCGTGTGCATCGCCGGCGCCAGCTATGGCGGCTATGCAGTACTGATGGGCCTGGTCAACGATCCGGCGCTGTACAAATGCGGCGTCGAATGGGCTGGCGTGACGGACATCAACCTGCTCTACACGGACACCTGGCTGTCCGAATCGGATGTGTCCCAGGCCTACAAACAATATGGCATGCCGCGCCTGATCGGCGACCAGGTCAAGGATGCCGCCCAACTGAAGGCGACGTCGCCGATCGAGCAGGCCAGCCGCATCACGCAACCGTTACTGCTGGCCTATGGCGGCGCCGACCGGCGTGTGCCGATCGAACACGGAAAACTGTTTTATGAGAAGGTCAAAAAAACCAATCCGCGCGTGCAATGGGTGGTGTACGGCAACGAAGGTCATGGCTGGTATTTGCCGGAAACCCGCATCGACTTCTGGACCAAAGTGGAAAAATTCCTGGGGGAGAATATCGGGAAGCCTTGATGCTGTTTTGTCCACTGTCGCATGCAAGCAACGGCAATGGATTTTTAGCACTATTGACCATGTGAAATTGCTATTCTCATTGGCTTGCTGACCAATGAGGATTGCCATGTTGTCTCGTACTACCCATGTTGCGTTTGCGCTGCTGGCCCTGGCTGGCGCGGTACCCACCGGCTACGCCCAGGCGCCTGCGGCAAGCAGTACCAGTACCGCCGTCGCCCGTCCGCCGGTCGAAGCATTTTTCGAGCATCCGAGCTTTCGCGGCGCCGCACTGTCGCCCAACGGACGCTACCTGACGGCGCTGTCGGGCGCAAAAGACAAGCGCGATTTCCTCGTCGTCATCGACCTCAGGACCATGAAGCCGACCGTGGTGGCCGCGTACAACGATTCCGACGTCGACCAGTTCCGCTGGGTCAACAACGATCGCCTCGTGTACCAGGTGGCCGACAATACCGTGGGCCAGGGCGACACGCGCTACTACCCGGGCCTGTTCGCCGTCGACAAGGATGGTGGGCGCCCCATCCAGCTGGTCGACCGCTATGTCACGCCAGCATCGCGCGCCGAATCCATCGGCCGCACCCTGTTGCGAGGAAACCATTTCCTGCATAACCAGCTGGGGCCGCAAGATTCGGACAATGTGTACGTGACCAATCCGGTCTTCGTCAAAGGCGAACTGCTGTATTCCAACTTGCTGCGCGTCAACACCGTCACCGGGCAGTCCGTGGCCATGCCCCGGCCATACGAAATCAAACGCTGGGTCATGGACAGCAAAGGCGAGCCACGCCTCGGCTACACGAGCGGCAAGGGCATGACGACCGTGTATTACCGGGATGTCGCCACCAACGCCTGGCGCACACTGGCAACCTACAACACCTACACCGACAACGTGAATCCAATTACGCCGGTGGCGTTCGACAACAGCGGCGTGCTGTACGTCGAAGCCCACGGCGGCAAGGATACGAAATCGCTGTACACCTTCAATTTTGCGACGAATAAAATCAATCCGGAACCGCTGGTGGTCACCACCGGCTACGATTTCGATGGCAACCTGGTACAAAATCGCGACAAGGTGCTGGGCGTGGCTGTCAGCACCGATGCCCGGGCAAATGAATGGTTTGTGCCGGAAATGAAAGTCTTGCAGGACAAGGTCGACAAGATCTTGCCCGTGACGGTGAACCTGCTGATGCCGCCGGCCGACCCGACCGCGGAAAACATGCTGGTGCGCTCCTACTCCGATGTCGTGCCCACCATGTACTCGGTGTACAACATCAGGACCGGCGCCGTCTCGAAGATCGGCAGTACGCGCCAGTCGATCGATCCAGCCCGGATGGGGCCGCAAAAAGCCATCACCTACCAAGCGCGCGACGGCCTGTCGATCACGGCGCTGCTGACGCTCCCGCGCGCGGGCACGCGCAAGAACCTGCCGATGGTCGTGCTGGTACACGGCGGACCGTGGGTGCGGGGCGCCACCTGGGGCTGGCATCCAATGTCGCAATTTCTTGCTTCGCGAGGCTACGCAGTACTGGAACCGGAGTTCCGCGGTGCCACCGGGTATGGCCAAAAACTGTACAAGGCCGGCTGGAAACAATGGGGCCTGGGCATGCAGAACGACGTGGCCGATGCTACCCGCTGGGCCATCGCCCAGGGCTATGCCGATGGCAAACGCATCTGCATTGCCGGCGCCAGCTACGGCGGCTACGCCACGCTGATGGGTCTGGTGAACGATCCCGATCTGTACAAATGCGGTGTCGACTGGGTGGGCGTGACCGACATCAACCTGATGTTCAACGACGACTGGACAGCGCGCTCGGACTTGGCCGACGACTACAAGGAGCACGGCATGCCCTTCCTCGTGGGCGACCAGATAAAAGACGCGCAGCAACTGCGCGCCACGTCGCCGATCGCCCAGGCCGCCCGCATCACGCAGCCCTTGCTGCTGGCCTACGGCGGCTCGGACGACCGTGTCCCGATTTTTCATGGCCGCAAGTTTTACGATGCAGTGAAAGCCACCAACAAGAACGTCGAGTGGATCGAATATCCGGGCGAAGGCCATGGCTGGTATTTGCCAAAAAATAACTATGATTTCTGGACCCGCGTGGAGAAATTCCTCGATAAAAATATCGGCACGGCGCAGTAAGCGTTAAGCTGGCGCTTCCCCCATCGAAGGAGACGCCAGCCATGTCGACCACGTCAAAAGTTTTGGTAGCGCAAGGAGGCGGCCCGACCGCCGTCATCAATCAATCACTGGCCGGCGTGGTGCTGGCCGCGCGCCGGCATCCTGAACTGGGGCGTGTGTATGGCGCGCGCCACGGCGTGCGCGGCATCGTCGACGAAGATTTCATCGACCTCAGCTTCGAAACCACGGCCAAACTGGAACGGGTGGCCGCCACGCCATCGTCCGCGCTCGGCTCCACCCGCGACAAGCCCGACGCCGCCTATTGCGCGCGCATTTTCGACGCCCTGCGCGCGCACGCGATTTCCCATTTCTTTTACATCGGCGGCAACGATTCGTCCGACACGGTGCGCATTGTCAGCGAGCATGCGCAAGCTGCCGGCTACCCACTGCGCTGCATCCACATCCCGAAAACCATCGACAACGACCTGGTCGGCAGCGACCACACGCCAGGCTTTCCGTCGGCCGCGAAGTTTGTCGCCCAGGCGTTTGCCGGCGCCAATCTCGACAACGCATCGTTGCCGGGCGTGTATGTCGGCGTCATCATGGGCCGCCACGCCGGCTTTTTGACGGCGGCTGCCGCACTCGGGCGCACCTTTCCCGGCGACGGCCCGCACCTGGTCTATCTGCCGGAACGCACCTTCGACATGGCGCATTTTTTAAAGGACGTGCAGGCGGCGTACGACCAGCACGGGCGCTGCGTGATTGCTGTGTCGGAAGGCATCCATGATGCGTCCGGCAACGCCATTGCCAGCCTGCTCGCCAAAGAAGTCGAGCGGGATGCGCACGGCAATGTGCAGCTGTCCGGCACCGGTGCGCTGGCCGATTTGTTGTGCGATGAAATCAAGGCCGGTCTGGGCATCAAGCGCGTGCGCGGCGATACCTTCGGCTACCTGCAGCGCTCGTTCCTGGGCTGCGTGTCCGAGGTCGACCAGAGAGAAGCGCGCGAAGCGGGCGAGCAGGCGGTGCAGTTCGCGCTATATGGCGACCGCGATGGCTCCGTGGCTATCCAGCGCAGCGGCAACTATGCCGTGAACTATGTGCTGCTGCCGCTGACCGATGTGGCCGGCAAGACGCGCGTGATGGAGGATGTGTTCATCAATGACGCCGGCAACGATGTCACGCCGGCCTTCATCGATTACCTGCGCCCGTTGATCGGAACAGGCTTGCCGGAAACCGCGCGCCTGCGCAGTCCGGCAGTGGCGAAGATTCTCCGCCGATAAACAATTACACGACGATGGTCGGGTGCTCGCCTGCGACTTGGGTGCGGATCACGCCGATGCGCGACACGGTTTCGCCAGCGGCAACCAACTGTGCCTGGGCCGCATCGGCATTTTCCTGCGACACGATAACGATCATGCCGATGCCGCAGTTGAACACGCGGTGCATTTCAGCGTCGGCCACGCCGCCGTGCTGTTGCAGCCAGTGGAACAGCGGCGGCATCGTCCATGCTTTCGAATCGAGCTCGGCGGTGAGGCCAGGCTGCAGCACGCGCGGCACGTTTTCCACCAGGCCACCGCCGGTGATATGGACCATGCCTTTGACTTCCATCGACTCCATCAGCGCCAGCAGCGGTTTCACATAAATGCGCGTCGGCTCCATCAGCACGTCGGACAGTTTGCGGCCGTGGAAATCGCCTTCCAGGTCCGGCTTTGCCACTTCGATGATTTTACGGACCAGCGAGTAACCGTTCGAGTGCACGCCCGACGATGCCAGGCCCAGCACGATGTCGCCCGGGATAATCTTCGAACCGTCGATGATTTTCGATTTTTCCACTGCGCCCACTGCGAAACCGGCCAGATCGTATTCGCCGGCCGGGTACATGCTTGGCATTTCTGCGGTTTCGCCGCCGATCAGCGCACAACCTGCTTGCTCGCAACCTTGCGCGATACCTTTCACGACAGCAGTCGCGGTTGGCACGTCGAGCTTGCCGCAAGCAAAATAGTCAAGGAAGAACAATGGCTCGGCGCCCTGCACCAGGATGTCATTGACGCTCATGGCGACCAGGTCGATGCCGACCGTGTCGTGGCGGTTCAGCTCGAACGCGAGGCGCAGCTTGGTGCCCACGCCGTCTGTGCCGGACACCAGCACCGGTTCCTTGAATTTCTTGCTGATTTCGAACAGCGCGCCGAAGCCGCCGATGCCGCCCATGACGCCTTCGCGCATGGTGCGCTTGGCGAACGGTTTGATCGCTTCGACCAGGGCGTCGCCGGCATCGATATCGACACCAGCGTCGCGGTAGGAGAGGGAAACATTAGATGGTTGGCTCATGGTGGGCTTAGTTCGCGGAAGCGGTAAAATGGAAGGCGGAGCGTGGGAGGCGGACGCAGCCCCACTGGCAATCCGCTATTTTATCAAACCAGCCCGGACCAAATTCTTTTTTCATGCCATTTCATCGCGCAACAGGCCAAAAACACGCCGCTGTATGGCGCAGCAGCTTCTATAATGCCTGATGCACAAGATTTACTTCCCTCATTAAGACGGTACCCATGAAACAGCTGGTGCTCGATCTCGGCGCCGAACCGGCGCGTAGCCTCGATACGTTCGAGGTGGGGGCTAATGCCGAGCTGGCACACCTGATGCACCGGTTCGCGGAACGCAATTCGCGTGAACATTTCGCCTATCTGTGGGGCGATACCGGCGCCGGTAAAACCCATTTATTGCAGGGCCTGGCGGCGACAAAAGGCGCGCGCTACATCGCGGCGGCCAGCGCCGTGGATGCCGATTTTGTCTACGCGCCGGACATCTCGCTGTACCTGCTCGACGATTGCCCGAAGCTCTCAAGCGAGGCGCAAATTGGCGCATTTGCGCTGTTCAATCAAATCCGCGAACACGGCGCCTACATGGTCAGCACCGGTCCGGTGCCGCCTGTTGTGCTGCCGGTGCGCGAAGATTTACGCACGCGCATGGGCTGGGGCCTGATTTACCAGATCCACGGCCTGTCCGACGACGAAAAAATTGCCGCCCTGACCCACGCGGCAGAGGCGCGCGGCTTGACGCTTTCGGCCAGCGTGTTACCTTACCTGCTGTCTCATTTCAAGCGCGACATGCGCTCCCTTTCGACCATGCTAGATGCGCTTGACCAGTACTCCCTCGAAACCCAACGTCCGGTAACCTTGCCGCTGCTGCGCGATTTGCTGCTGCAAGGGTCGCAAGGGTCGCAAAATATGCAGGAGCCAAAGGCATGACCGGGTCGATCAAAAAACTGGCAATGTTCGATCTCGACCACACCCTGATTCCGCTCGACTCCGACCATGAATGGGGTGAATTCCTGGTCCGCCATGGCCATGTGGACGCCGCCGCATTCAAGCGCAGCAACGACGATTTTTATGCCCAGTACTGTGCCGGCACGCTCGACCCGGTCGAATATCTCGAATTCGCGCTGGGCACACTGGCACAGTTCACGCGCCCGCAACTCGACGCGATGCATGCGCAGTTCATGGAAGAAATCATCCTCCCGGCCATTCGCCCGCAGGCGCTGGCGCTGGTGCAGCGTCACCAGGATGCCGGCGATACCGTCGCCATCATCACCGCCACCAACCGGTTCGTCACTGCCCCGATCGCGCGCCTGTTCAACGTTGCGCACCTGATCGCGGCCGTGCCGGAAGAAGACGCCACCGGGCGCCCCACCGGCAAGCTGCTCGGGGTGCCGACCTCCGGCGCCGGCAAGGTCGTCCATATGCACGACTGGCTGAACACGCTCGGGACCCCGTTTGCGTCGTACGCCAGCAGCCATTTTTACAGCGACTCGCACAACGATATTCCGCTGTTGTCGGTGGTCTCGCACCCGGTGGCCACCAATCCAAACGCCGTCCTTACCGCGCACGCACAATCCCACGGCTGGCCTTTACTTCACTTATTCAATGATTAAAAAATTCATCCGCAAGATCCTGGGCGTAAAAGACGAAGCAGACGACGCCGGCGCGCCGGAACGCGATCCGACCGAACCAGTCGTGCTGGGACCCGCCGAACACCGGATCGACCCACGCCTGCTGTCGCAAAACGCGGTGCGCACCACCCAGACCTTGCAGGAAAACGGCTATAAAGCGTTCATCGTCGGCGGCGCCGTCCGCGATTTATTGTTGGGCGTGAAACCGAAAGACTTCGACATTGCCACCGATGCGACGCCGGAACAAGTCAAACGCCTGTTCCGGCGCGCCTTCATCATCGGCCGCCGCTTTCAGATCGTGCACGTGATGTTCGGCCAGGAACTGCTGGAAGTGACCACCTTCCGCGGCGCCGGCGCCAATAACGCGCCAAAAGACGAACATGGGCGCGTCCTGCGCGATAACAGTTTCGGCCCGCAGCACGAAGACGCGATGCGCCGCGATTTCACCATCAACGCCATGTATTACGACCCGTCCAACCAGACGGTGCTCGATTACCACGGCGGCACCGCCGACATCCGCGACAAGATTCTGCGCATTATCGGCGTACCCGAAGAGCGCTATCGCGAAGACCCGGTGCGCATGCTGCGCGTGGTGCGTTTTGCCGCCAAGCTGCAGTTCACCATCGAGCCTGCCACGCGCGCACCGATTGCCACCATGGCGGAGCTGATCAACAACGTCCCGGCCGCGCGCGTATTCGACGAAATGCTCAAGCTGTTGATGAGCGGACATGCGCTGGCGTGTCTGAAAGAGCTGCGCAACTCCGGCCTGCATCACGGCCTGCTGCCGCTGCTCGACGTGGTGCTGGAGCAGCCGATCGGCATGAAGTTCGTCACGCTGGCACTCGAATCGACCGACCAGCGCGTCAACGCCGGCAAGGGTGTTTCGCCGGGCTTCCTGTTTGCGTCCTTGCTGTGGCACGAGACGCTGGAAAAATGGGACGCGTACAAAGCTGCGGGCGAGCCATCCATCCCCGCACTGCATCTGGCCGCCGACGACGTGCTGGAAGACCAGACCGAAAAGCTGGCGCTGCAGCGGCGCATCGGCTCCGACATGCGCGACATATGGGCCATGCAGCCGCGCTTCGAGCGCCGCAGCGGCAAAGCGCCGTACAAATTGCTGGAGCACCCGCGCTTCCGCGCTGGCTACGATTTCCTGCTGCTGCGCTGCGAATCAGGCGAGCTCGATGCCGAAGTGGGCGCATGGTGGAGTGCGTTTGTCGACGGTGAAGTGAACGACCGCGAACGCTTGATCACGACACCGATCCCGGCGCCGTCTGCCATTAAAAAGAAACGTCCGCCACGGCGCGCGCCGCGCAACCGGGCCGATATTGTCGAAGCCGACCAGGGCCCGTCCGGCGCCAGCGTTGAATTCCGCTCGGGCGCGCGCGTGTCCGACGAATGATTGCGTACGTCGGCATCGGCGCCAACCTCGGTGACGCGCGCGCGAACGTCGACGATGCGGTGGCACGGCTTGGCCTCTTGCCCGACAGCCGGTTGTTGCGCACATCGCCGTACTACCGCAGCGCGCCGATCGATTCTTCCGGCGACGATTATGTGAATGCAGTGGTGGCGATCGACACCCAGATGAGTGCTGCCGACCTGCTGGTGGCCTTGCACGCCATCGAAGCGGACCATGGCCGTGAACGCCCGTACCGCAACGCCCCGCGCACGCTTGACCTGGATGTGCTGTTGTACGGCGACGCGGTCATCGCCACCGACACGTTGACGGTGCCGCATCCGCGCATGCTGGAACGGGCCTTCGTGCTGCGGCCGTTATTGGATATTGCCCCGGCGATCACGGTGCCGGGCCATGGGCGAGCGGCGGCGTTTTTTTCGGCTGTATCGAAACAGGTAATTGAAAAGCTGGATTGATTCGGCATGGATCCCGGCCTTCGCCGGGACGACGGCTTTGGCCAACCCGTTTGAAACGTCACCCCGACGAAAGTCGGGGCCCATACCGAGCGCAATTTCACCAACGGCTATAAACTACCGCCGTCGCAACAAACTGAATCAAGGAATAACGATGAGCGGATACCTCGGTGGCAAGGAAATGGCCAGCACGGAACCAACAGCAGCAGTTGCAGCAGCGGCGCCCACCCAGAAGGCCCAGCCGAAAGCCGTTACGATCGGCACGCTGCAAGCCCTGCGCGCCAGCGGCCAGAAGATCACCATGCTCACGTGCTACGACGCCAGCTTCGCGTCGCTGATGGACCGCTGCGGCGTTGAAATTTTGCTGATCGGCGATTCGCTTGGCATGGTCTGCGCCGGCCACACGTCGACGCTGCCGGTGACGGTGGCCGAAGTCGCCTACCACACCGCCTCCGTCGCGCGTGGCAACAAGAATGCGCTGGTCCTCGCCGACATGCCCTTCGGCAGCTACGGCACGCCGGAAGCGGCGCTGAACAACGCCGTGCAACTGATGCAAGCCGGCGCCCACATGGTGAAAATCGAAGGCGGCGCGTGGCTGGCCGACACCATCCGTTTCCTCGCCGAGCGCGCCGTGCCGGTGTGCGCCCACATCGGCCTCACGCCCCAGTTCGTCCACCAGCTGGGCGGCTACAAGGTGCAGGGCAAAACCACCGAAAGCGCCGCACACCTGAAGCAGGACGCGCTGGTGCTGCAGGCTGCCGGCGCCGCAATGGTGCTGATGGAAGCAATTCCTTCCACCCTCGGCAAGGAAGTCACGGAACTTTTATCGGTGCCGACGATCGGCATCGGCGCCGGCCCCGATTGCACCGGCCAGGTCCTGGTCATGCACGATCTGCTGGGCGTATTCCCAGGCCGCAAGGCAAAATTCGTGAAGAATTTCATGGATGGCCAGACCAGCATCGACGCCGCCTTCTCCGCCTACGTTGCCGCCGTCAAGGATGGCAGCTTCCCGGCGCTGGAACACTGCTTTTAAAAATCATGCAGCGCGACCAGGACACCGCCCGGCTGTTCGTCACGCTCTGGCCTGACGACCATGTGCGCGCGGAACTGCGCGCATACCGTCGGCAATGGCACTGGCCACGGTCCGCGGCGCCGATGCACGGCGACAAGCTGCACCTGACCCTGCACTTTCTCGGCAGCCTGCCGCGCCCCATCATCCCGGTGCTCGAGCGTACGCTGGCCATTCCCTTCACGCCGTTCGATCTGGCGTTCGGCCACCCGGAAGTGTGGCGTCACGGATCGGCGGTGCTGGAACCATTGACCGCGCCCGATGCACTGATCGATTTGCACACCCGGCTCGGCATCGCGCTGCAGTCCATCGGCATCGCGCTCGAAGACCGCCCTTTCCGTCCGCATGTGACGCTGGGCCGGCAAGCTGCCGGCGCCGTGCCGCCCCGGCGCGTACCGCCCATTCACTGGCCGGTGACCGGATTTGCGCTGGTCGAATCCTTGCCCGACCATGGCGGCTACGTGGTCGTGCGCAGCTACGCGTAAACACGCCGTGGTATGGCTGCATCACCTGTGTATCAATGTTGTTATCAGCACTCCGATACCGGGTGGATGCCGATATAATCGGCCGATTTCCTATCGACAACGCGAAGGCCCGCCCTCATGAATGCCACCCTGATTGCCTTCGTCGTGCTGTACTTGCTGGGCACGCTCGGACTGGGGCTGTGGGCTGGAACCCGCATCAAGAACACCAGCGATTTTGCCATTGCCGGGCGCAGCCTGCCGCTGATCATGGTGGTCACCACCACCTTTGCCACCTGGTTCGGCGCCGAGACCGTGATGGGCATCCCGGCCAAGTTCGTGCAGGGTGGCCTGGGGGCGCTGATCGAAGACCCGTTCGGCGCCGGCATGTGCCTGATCCTGGTTGGCATGTTCTTCGCGACGAAGCTCTATAAATTAAATCTGCTGACGATCGGCGACTACTACCGCGAACGCTACGGCCGCGGCATCGAAGTGTTCTGCTCGGTGGCGATCATGTTGAGCTACCTGGGCTGGGTGGCCGCGCAGATCACCGCGCTGGGCCTGGTGTTCTCGGTGCTGACGAATGGCGCCATGTCGGAAACCATGGGCATGATCGTCGGCACGCTGGCGGTGCTGATTTACGTGGTCGTGGGCGGCTTCCTGGCTGTGGCCATTACCGATTTCATCCAGATGATCGTGCTGGTCATCGGCCTGACGATCATCGCTTTCTTTGCGGCAGACCTGGCCGGTGGCGCCGGCCCGGTATTGAACATGGCGAGTAAAGCCGACCTGTGGAAGATCCTGCCGCCGGCAAACTTTACCGACATCGCGATGTTTATCGGCGCTGGCGTGACGATGATGTTTGGCAGCATACCGCAGCAGGATGTCTACCAGCGCGTGATGTCGGCCAAAAATGCACCAACCGCCCGGGCCGGCGCCATGATCGGCGGCGCCAGCTACATCCTGTTTGCGTTCGTGCCGATGTTCATCGTCGCCTGCGCGGTGATTGTCATGGGCGACACGGCGCTGGCGCTGGCCAAGGACGATTACCAGCGCCTGCTGCCGACATTCGTCATGACGAAAATGCCGCTGGCCATGCAGATCCTGTTCTTCGGCGCGCTGCTGTCGGCTATCAAGAGCACGTCGTCGGCCACGCTGCTGGCGCCGTCGACCAGCTTTGTCGAGAACATCCTGAAAAACCTGCGCCCCGGCATGACCGACCGCCAGTCGCTGTTTGCGATGCGCTGCACGATCGTGG
>JALYUM010000115.1 GCA_030853745.1 Pseudomonadota bacterium
TTCGGATTGGAAAAGCGCGGGTAGACATACGCGCCGACGTATTTCGCCTGGCAATTGGTCAGTGCGCGGCTGTTACACCAGCGCACCTTGGCCGGCATCGGATAACCGCTCGGCGCGGCTGCCCCGACGGCCGTGCTGACGCATGATGTCGGCGTGGCATCGGTACAATATTCCGCCACATTGATGTTGTAATAGTAAGGATTGCCGCCGAAGCTGTACGCCGAGTAGCGCGTGTCGTTTGGATAGGAATACGTCGCGGTATTGAAGGCGCAATTATTGCCATTGGTATCGCACCACGCGAGGTCGGGGAAATTCGTCACCAGGTTGGTGGCGTTCACATTATTGTTGAGCAAGTCCTTGTTGTTCTTGCCAAACGCATCGGTACTGACATTCGTCCAGGACGACGTATTGCCGCTGGTCTGGCTCGGATAATACGTGCCGTTGGCATAGACCGGTGGCAGGTAACTCACTTTTGGATTGTAAGCCTGACGGTTGAAATCCGGACTGTTGAAAGGTGGCTGTCCGACCGTGCACGAACGTGTGCCGCTCGACATCAGCAAGCGCGAACGGCAGGTGCTGCTGTCATCGATATAGTCGGGCGTAAAGGTGTACGCCATCGATCCCGAATTGTCGTAGAGCAGCATCAGGTTGGGTTTCACCTGGCCGGTGCCGTCGATATTCAATACCGGCAACTGGGCGATGCTGGTCGTGGCAGCGCTGGCGCCGCCTGCCGACAACACCAGGGCCAGGCCGAACAGGCCTGCTCCCAGCATGCGCAGCGTCAAAAGAAATGATTTCATGCGGAGTTCCCGTCTCATTAAAACTTCAGGCGTCGATCAGGACAACCATCTGGTTGACCACATTGCCGCCGCGCGGTCCAAAAATACGTGCTGTGATGATGTAATGCAGTTGCGGCGCGCTGTCGTAGACGGCACCGCCGAATTCCTGACTCTCGCCAGGCGCCACTTCGCTGCCGCCTGCCAGTCGGTTGGCTGTCGTCTGGATACACGCGTTGTTGGCCGCGTTATAGGCCCCGGTTACGGAACAGGCGCGATGAATGACGTACTGGACCGTGTAGACAAAGTTGCCAGCACCGGCCTGGACGGTCGCCGCGTTGGCCCAGAACGCATCGGCGCTGACTGGCTGGGCCGGTTCGTAGGTGGCCCAATAACCGGCCGATGTATCGTTTTGCTGGAGTTGCGCTTTCACGGCCTTGGGCGCGCGCGCCTGCAGGTATTTATATCCTGCATGCAAACCGAGATCGGCCGCCATCGACAGATTGGCATCGTAGGCCATGTTGGAAGCCGTCAGCGTGGACGAATTACTCGACTTCAGCAGATAGACGCTGCTGATCAGCATGACAACCAGGATGATCAGGACGACCGGCAAGGCAATGCCCTGCTGACGCCGTAAGATTACTTTGCCCATGCGGTCGGCCTCCAGGCGGAATTACGAAGTGGAATGATGCTTTCAAAAACACGGTAGCGGTAGCAATGCCATTCGACCGTGTCGCCGGCGACGGCCACTGTGGGTGTGACGGACACGGGGGTGACACCATTGGGCTGGGCAGCCGCGAACAGCACCGGCCTTTTGTCCTCGGGGGTAGCCGTACACGATGCTGCGCCAGCGTCCTTGCGTTCCGGCTCCTTGCTGCGCGCCACGACGGCAATGCGCACCGCAACGATGCGCTGATAGTCGCCCGGGCCACCCTGAATGCCGTCGTTGTCGGCGTCGATCATGTCGGCCGACCACTGGCCGATTTTGGTGCCCAATTCCGGCGTGAAATTGTCACCGGTGCGGGTATCGAAGCCGTACTGTGCCTTGATGGTGACGATGTTGTCGGTCACGGCGGCAGGCACGGCGCCGGCGTTGGGAATATCGGTGGCGCGCAGTTTCAGGTAGCCGTTGTCCACCGACCACGTATGAAACGATAATTTTGCTGCCGGGCCCAGGTTGAATACGCGGGCGGCGTTGCCGTTATAAGCGGTCGCCAGCGCGCTGTTCAACGGCCATTCGCTGCCGGTGTCGAAGCGCACGAATTTGGACGATGCTCCCGGCGCGGATTTTGTCGACACCTGGCGCAGGCTGCAGACTGCACCGGTCGGGTTCGGCTTCTCGGGCGCCGCAACTATTACATCGCCGGCATTGAAGCCATAAGGCTCGCGGTCGATGGAAAATGATGTGCCTCCGGTAAAGTTGTCCACCAGGCGTACCGACGCGGTGCCCGCCAGCGCGCCGCCGGCGCTGAAGGATATCTGGTCCGGACCGAGGCCGCCGTTGACGATCACGACGCTGGCCAATGGCGTGATGTTGACGCTGTTGCGCTGCGCCGTGGCTAGTGGGTAGACGGTGGCGAGCATCGCGGTATTGCAGCCGGCCAGGATGGGATCGTTCAGGCCAAACCCGGCCTGGTTGGCATCGTTGGTCATGGAAAACATCGCCAACATGCCATTTTGCATGGCGTCGGAACCGGTGATGGCAGCCTGCCGGTCCTTGGCGCCGCCGGTCACCATGCGGGTGGCAAACAGCAGCGCCAGCATGCCGATGACCACTGCCACCATCAGTTCGACGATGGAAAAACCCCGCTGGCGCATCATGACGAGCCTGCCAGGTAAGCCGTCATGACGCTGCGGTTGGCGGTGTTCGCGGCGCCGGCTTTCAGCTGCCATCCAATCGTCACGGTGACGGCAGTGCTGCTGCCGGTGGCAAGCGGCACCACCGCCACGCCGATGGTGGCGCCAGGAATGGCTTTGATGGTATCAGTGCACCAGGCCGTCATCACCGCGGGTGCCCCGGTGCAGCTGGTGGCGGCATAGCTGGCCAGGTTGGTCACATCGGTACTCATCAGCCCAATCAGCTTTTGCGACGCGATGGTGGCCTCAGCGCGCTGGCCGGCATCGTTCATGGCGGAATAGGCGCGCGCTTGCAGGCCGATGGTGCCCAGCAGGCCAATCCCGAGCACGATGATGGCAATCATCGCTTCGAGCAGCGCGACGCCTTTTTGTTGACGTTGAATCATCATGGGCAGGCCCTCGAATCGGACATGGTGGTAATGGTGGGGTTGCACTTGAAGACGGCGCCGGCCAGCGTCAGCTTGACGGCCGATTTGGGAAAGTCGCCTTCCCTGCCGGCGGCAGGCGCAACCGTGATTTGCTTCAGCGTCGGGGCGATCGTGGCGTCGACCCAGCCGACCGGCGTGAAGTACACCTGATCGGCACCGGCATCGCCAATCGTCAGCGCCACCAGATTCGACTTCGGCAGCGCAATGCTGCTGCGCGCTACCGACAGGAAATCGCCGACACCGGCGCCGGTGCCAGCAGTCGTGGTGGTGGACCAGTTGCCACCGTCGGCGTTGCACTGCGCTGCTGGCGTCGGTACGCAGATATCGACTCGCCAGTCGTACTGGCCGTTGGTGCTATTTTCGATCAGCGAAAACCGGCTGACGACGTTGCGCTTGACCGCTTCGGCACGGGCCAGTTTGAGTCCCTCGACATAAAACTCGGCCACGGTCATGGCCCGGCTCGCGCTCATCCACTTACCCATGGTCGGGATACCCACTGCCAGCAGGATCGACAGGATCGTGATGGTCACCAGCAGTTCGATCAGCGTAAAACCGGACTGGCGCGGGATGTTTATTGTGTGCACAGGCCGCCCTTGCGATCAACCCAGCAGGTGTCGCTGGTGGTCCAGCCGGCAAACGCCGGCGTGGTCGGTACCAGCGTGGTTTTTTTGTTACCGGACTGGTCGATCGTATAGGCGAACCCCGCCATTTTATTGGTGCCGGTCGCAGTCAGCAGGTACGCTGAATCGGTGGCACCGCTGACGGCATAGCCGAAGTTGGCCGTGCTGGATGGTGTCTGCGTCAGACCAATGTCCGTGTACTTGCGGTTGTTTGCCCAATATTGCTCTGCTGCCGGCTGGAAGGCGCCCAGTGCTGTAAAGGCTTCCGTGGCGCGGGCGCGCAACACGTAATTGCTGTAGGCGGGAATGGCCACTGCCATCAGGATGCCGACGATCGCCACCGTGACCATCAATTCGATCAACGTGAAACCGCGTGCCCGGTGCTGTAACTGCTGTGCCATCGTATTCCCCTTAATATTGCAAGTGATATTGCCTTGGGAGAATAATAGACCCGCAGCCTTGCATTACCCTGAGGAAAGGCTGACAAAATCCTGACAATCGCACGTTTCTACACGGCAATTGCAGATTTCTCGTCAAATTTTGAATTTGACGGTGAACAGCACACCGGATTCACCGTGAGCGCTGCCGACTTCGGCCTTGGCGCCATGGACGCGGGCAATGTCGCGCACGATGGCCAGACCCAGCCCACTGCCGCTGGTCTGCTGGTCGAGGCGCACATGGCGCTGGAACACGGTGGCGCGCTGGGGCGCCGGGATGCCGGGGCCGGAATCTTCCACTTCCAGGATCGCGCCGTCCGGTCCCATGCTGGTGCGCACCGTGACGCTGCCGCCCGCCGGCGTATAGCGCAGCGCATTATCGACCAGGTTATCGATCAGGTCGCGCAGCAGGAAGTGTTCACCGCGCAGTGGCGCAGGGTCCAGCTCGAAGCCCAGATCGATGCCGTGCGAGGCGGCCTGCGTGACGAACAGCTGGACCGACTCCGCCACCAGCGCTGCCAGATCGAGCGGTTTGAAGCGCGCGCGCACCGAACGACCCGGCTCGGCACGGGCCAGGGCCAGCAACTGGCTGGTCTGGCGGATCATGCGTTCATTGGCCTGCTTCATCAGCGCCAGCGCGCGGACCGATTCCGGATCGCCCTGGTGGCGCGCGGCCAGCCACTCGAGTTGCAGTTTGGCGCCGGCCAGCGGGTTGCGTAACTGGTGCGCCATATCGGCCAAAAAAGCGTCCTGGGAACGTGCGGCGGCCGCCAGGCGTGCCAGCAGACCATTGAATGCCAGCACCACTGCGGCCAGTTCACTCGGGGTGGCAGACGGATCGAGCGGCGCCAGATCGGCGCGTTCGCGCCGGTTCAGCGCGCTGCGCAGGCGCGCAAGTGGCGCCAGGCCATTGCTGATGGAAAACCACGCCAGGCCGGCGAGCGCCAGCGTGAATGCCACTTCCAGCAGCACCAGCGCACGGACGATGCTGGCCCGCACCTGCTGGCGCTGACGCAGGGTCGTGGCAACTGTCACGGTGACGCCGATCCCTTCATGCACGGCGGCGCGGCTGGCGATGCGCACTGGCTGGTCGCCCATCGTGCCGTCGCGCACGCCACTGCCAGCCATCGTGGCAAGGTCGACATTGCCCGCCAGCAGGCGCCGGCCGGCCTCGTCGCGCACGCTGAACCACAGTGTTTCCGGGTCTTCCGGATCGCCTGGCAGCGCGAGCGCCGCGAGATCGACGCCGGCGCGCACGTCGACGGCCAGCGCAGCGGCGCGGGCCTGCAAACCTTGGTCGAACGCGCGCTGGGCCGGCGTCCAGGCCAGCAAATATGTCAGTGCTGCCACGGCAAAGTTGAACAGCAGAATCGGGCCGACCAGCCATGCAAACAGGCGCAGCCGGATACTGTTCATGCGTTCGCTTCAAGCATGTAGCCGAAGCCGCGGATAGTGCGGATTTCGAGACCGGCATCCGGCAGTTTCAACCGCAGCCGGGACACATACACCTCGACCGCATTGGTGGTCAGGTCGTCGCCCCACGGCAGGATCGCCTCGATGATCTGCTGCTTCGACACGACCCGTCCCACTTGCTGCAACAGATATTCGAGCACGGCCCATTCGCGCACCGACAATTCGACCGGGCGAGTGCCGATGCGGGCGCGGCGGGTGTCGGGGTCGAGCGTCAACTGGCCGGCAGTCAGGATCGACGACGGCGCGGCATTCCTGCGCGCGAGCGCGCGGATGCGTGCTACCAGTTCGGCGGTGGCGAAAGGTTTGACAAGGTAATCGTCGGCGCCCAGTTCGAGGCCGCGCACACGGTCTTCGACGGCATCGCGCGCGGTCAGCAGCAGCACCGGCAACTTGCTGCCACGCGCACGGAGGCGGCGCACCACTTCGAAACCATCGATGCCGGGCAAGCCGATATCGAGTACAGCCACGCTGCAGCGGGGATTCAGCAGGAGACCGTCGGCCACCAGGCCATCGGCCGCGACGTCCACCTGCATGCCATGCGCCTGCAATACGCGGGTCAGGCCGTCGGACAGAACCGCGTCGTCTTCCACCAATAAAACTTGCATGCGTGGACCATGTCAGAAAAAGGGAGGCCTCATTATCAGCCAATTCCTTTCCGGCACACAAGAAAACTGCTGTTTTGCCCGTATTCTCCCAGTAGGACTAGGATGACAACAAATTATGCGTGCAGCCTACACCGGGGCGACTGCTTTTCTTATGTTCGCCAACAGACGGAAGCTTTACTGTGTACACATCGCGATGAGGTGCGTACTTCCAAGGAAGTCAGCCTAACAAATCGCTTCCGATGCCAGCTTGAAAGAACAAGGAAATAACATGAACAACACGCAATTTGTTGGCGCCGCCCAAAAAAATTCAGCAACCCCGATGTCGGCTGGTAAAGCCGCAGGAAAACCTGTCATCAGCATCAGCGGTACCCAACAAAACGAGTTGCTCGCCGCAATGCCGCGCGCTGATCTGGAAGCGTTGTTCGATCACCTTGAACTGGTTCCAATGCCATTTGGCAAAGAACTGTTTGAGTATGGCAGCAAACTGGAATATGTGTATTTTCCAACCACTTCAATCGTGTCGCTGCTGTACGTGATGGAAGACGGTGCTACCACCGAAATCGCAGTCATTGGCCACGAAGGCGTTGTCGGCGTGTCGCTGTTCATGGGCGAAAGCGCTACCTGCAGTGCAGTAGTGCAGAGCGCTGGCTACGGCTACCGTCTGAAAACCCAGTTCCTGCGTGAAGCTTTTGCGAAAGGCGGCGCCCTGCCCCAGTTGCTGATGCGTTACACGAATTCGCTGTTCGCCCAGATGGCGCAAAACGCTGTTGGCGGCCGTCACAGCTCGATCGAACAAAAACTGTGCCGCTGGTTGCTGGACCGTCTGGATCGTTCACCATCGAATGAACTGAAGGTTACGCAAGAACTGATTTCCATCATGCTGGGCGTACGTCGCGAGAGTATCACTGCTGCTGCCGGCAAACTGCAAGATGACGGCCTGATCCAGTACCGTCGCGGCAACATCACTGTCCTCGACCGTGCCGGCCTGGAAGAATATGCTGGCGAATGCTATAAAGTCGCTAAAACCGAATACAAACGCCTGCTGGAAGACGTTGCACGTTAATACCTGGCGAGCATAAAGAACCAATGAACACGATCACAACGGCGCCACAAGCGCCGTTTTTTTATGGCCGATGTAGTGATCACGCCACGAATAGCCATGAAAAAAGCGCCCCGCAGGACGCTTGTGTTACCAACCGAGCCCATCAATCGAGCAAGTTGTTTTTCATTGCGTAATAGGTCAGGTCGCTGTTCGACTGCAAACCCATTTTTTCCATGATGCGTGTGCGATAGGTCGAGACTGTCTTGATCGACAGCGACAACGCGGTACCGATGTCGGACACCGTTGCGCCCTTGGCCAGCCGCAGGAACACCTGAAATTCGCGGTCGGACAGCTCGGTATGCAGTGCCGTATTCGGATCACGGTCAAAACTTTGGGCAAGCAGTTCTCCTACCGTGGAACTGACATAACGGCGGCCCTGGTGCACTGTGCGCACGGCAGTTTTCAACTCGTCCGCCTCGCATTCCTTGTTCAGGTAGCCATTGGCCCCCATCTTGAACAGATTCAATGCATACTGCTGGGCCGGATAGCCGGACAGGATCAGCACCGGCAAATTCGGTTGGCCCTGACGAATGGTGCGCAGGATATCAATGCCGGACTGGTCCGGCATGGCGATGTCGAGCAGTAAAACATCACAAATTTCGCGGCGCGCGATATCCAGGGCTTCACGCCCGGTGGCGCCTTCGGCAACCACTTCGAAGTCAGGCGACGACGAAAAAATCTGTTTGAATCCTGCCCGTACTATCTGGTGGTCGTCACATATGGCAACGCGTATCATTGTCTTCCTTATATTTTCCTGAGCCAGGAAGAGCCGGGACTTTCCCGTGCTCGTCGGTGTCTTGCGTGTAGTCAGCAACACCGCAGGTGACATTCTAACACCCCCGCGCGGCGCCACAAGCGCAGCGCGACGGTAGCATCAAGCCTGTTGCGAGCCGGTCCGCAGCACCTGCAAAATAGCCAGCAATTCGTCGCGCAGAGCCAACGGATCGACCGCAGGAATAGCTGGCGTGGCATCATCGTGCGCGCCAGCAGTATCCGGGTCTGTTGCGTCAAGGTCGAAAGGCACGTATTCGGCGCCCCGCAGTTCACCTGCGCGATGTTCACCGCCGCGGTTATCGAGCTTGTTGCGCGCACCGCTGATGGTAAAACCCTGTTCATACAGCAGCTCACGAATACGGCGTATCAACAATACTTCGTGGTGCTGGTAGTAGCGACGGTTGCCCCGCCGTTTGACGGGCTTCAACTGGGTAAATTCCTGCTCCCAGTAACGCAACACATGCGGTTTGACGCCGCACAATTCGCTGACTTCACCAATCGTGAAGTAACGTTTTGCGGGAATCGGCGGCAGCACCGCCAGCTCGGCTTTGTTGGCGCGGTCGTTCAAGGCGCAATCAGGCGGCGCGCGCCATGGACGCACTGGCCGCTGCAGCGGCGGTGGCACCGGCACTTACACCGGAACCCGGGCTGGTTTCTTCCACCATGCCCTTGAGTTTTTGGCTGGCATGGAACGTCACGACACGGCGTGCGGTAATGGCAATCTCTTCGCCTGTCTTGGGATTGCGGCCTGGCCGTTGCGGCTTGTCGCGCAACTGAAAGTTACCGAAACCAGACAATTTCACCGCTTCACCGCGCTCCAGCGCGTTACGGATTTCATCGAAGAATGTTTCAACCATGTCCTTCGCCTCACGCTTGTTCAAGCCAACTTGCTCAAAAAGCAATTCTGCCAACTCAGCCTTGGTGAGGGTTGGCAATGCCTTTTCAGCTTCCTGGCGGCTGCGCGCAACCAGCATCGCGCGATGCAAGTCTGCGGCAAGCGCCGACTGGAGTACTGCCGAATCTACGTCATTGTTATTAATTTTCAGCCCTGCCTCTAAAACAGACGATGTGAGGATCGCGTTGCATGTAATACTATCAAGCACGCAAGGTCGCAGCATGTTTTTGCTGCGCCGCGGCGAGTACGGCGCCCATCACGGCCTCAACGGCGTCGTCCTGTAGCGTCGATTGAGTATCTTGCAAGCTAAAGCGGAATGCAAGGCTTTTTTCGTCCGCCTCGAGCCCCTTCCCGCGATATTCATCAAATAAAACAATGGCTTGCACGATCTTTCCGGCAGGATTTAACGCTAGCTCGGCAGCAAAAGCATCGAGAATATCCTGTGCCGCGACATCCTGCTTGACGACCAGCGCGAGGTCGCGCGTGGCGCCCGGGAACTTCGAAATTTCAGTATAGACAGGCAGCGGACGCTGCTGGAGGGCTGCCACATCGACTTCAAAAATAACCGGCGCCTGCGCCAGATCGTACTTTTGCAGCCAGCGCGGATGCAATTCGCCCACGACGCCGACAACGACGCCGTCGAGCGCGATCTGTGCGCTGCGGCCAGGATGCAAAGCAGGATGATCGGCTTTCAGGAAGCGCAGTGCGCGCGGCGCAAACATCGCTTCGACATCCGCTTTGACGTCGAAATAGTCCACCACGCGTGCTGATGCGCCCCATTGCTCGTCAATCGCCTGGCCGTAGGCGATCGCGGCCAGCTTTTTCGGCTGGTTATAACCGGCGACGGTCAACGCACCATCAGTCACTTTATCATCGCGCAGGAACACAGCACCAATTTCAAACGCGCGCACGCGTGCCGTTTTGCGGTTCAGGTTATAGCGGACATTGGCGACCAGGTTGCCGATCAGCGATGAGCGCATCACCGACAACTGGCTGGCGATCGGGTTTTGCAGTTTGATCGAATCGGTGTTGCCGGCAAAGTCGGCTTCCCAGCCAGCTTCGACAAAGCTCATATTGACGACTTCCTGGTAGCCCAGGTCGGCCATCTGGTGGCGCAGCGTAAACAGCGAACGGCTGTCCTCTGGGGCGATCAGCATGGCGCTCGGCGCCACCGGTGGATTTGCCGGAATGTTTTCAAAGCCATAGACGCGCGCGACTTCTTCGATCAGGTCTTCCTCAATCTCGATATCGAAACGGTACGAAGGCGACGTGACTTCAAAGCGGCCTTCGCTCTGCGTGAACGGCAGGTGCAGGCGCGTAAAAATGTCGGCGACCATGGCATCGGTAATCGGCACGCCGATGACTTTTTGCGCGCGCGCAGTGCGCAGCACCACCGGCTGACGAACAGGCAGATTCACCGACTGATCATCGACGGGGCCAACACGGGTGTCCGGCGTGCCGCAGATTTCCAGTATCAGGCCAGTGATGCGCTCGATGTGCTCGACGGTCGTCGCATAATCGACGCCGCGTTCAAACCGGTGCGCGGCATCGGTCGAGAAATTCAGGCGCCGCGCACGACCCTGAATGGCATGCGGCCACCAGAATGCGGCTTCCAGATAAATATCGGTGGTGTCGAGCGTCACGGCAGTTGCATCGCCGCCCATAATGCCGGCCAGCGATTCGATCTGCTGCTCGTCGGCAATGACGCCAAACCATTCATCGACAGCAATCGTGGTGCCATTCAACAGTTTCAGCGTTTCACCAGGACGGCCCCAACGAATGTCGAGACTGCCGTGGATTTTGTTCAGATCGAACACGTGCGACGGGCGTCCCAGTTCCAGCATGACGTAGTTGGAAATATCCACCAGCGCCGACACCGACCGTTGGCCGCTGCGCTCAAGACGCTGCACCATCCACGCCGGCGTCACGGCGCGCGCGTTCAGACCGCGCATCACGCGCCCCGTAAAACGACCGCACAGATCCGGCGCGCTGATGTTAGCCGGGAGAATTTCGTCGGACGTTGGCGTGATGACACGCGCGGTCGGCACGTGCAAGGCCGTGCCCGTCAGTGCCGACACTTCACGCGCGACACCCAGCACCGACAGGCAGTCCGCTTTGTTGGGGGTCAGCTTGATGGTGAATTTCAGGTCGTCCAGGCCGAGGAAATCACGGATATCCTGGCCCACCGGCGCGTCGGCCGGCAACTCCATCAAACCATTGCTTTCTTCCGAAATTTTCAGCTCTTTGGCCGAACACATCATGCCCTGCGACTGCACACCACGCAGCTCGCCGACCTTGATTTCGAACGGCTTGCCGTCAGCACCCGGCGGCAGTACGGCGCCAGCCTTGGCGCAGATCGCCTTCATGCCCACGCGCACGTTCGGCGCGCCGCAGACGATATTGAGCAGCGTGCCGGTACCGACATCGACCTGGCACACATTCAGGC
>JALYUM010000148.1 GCA_030853745.1 Pseudomonadota bacterium
TTGGGAACAGTTGCTTGTACAAGTTATGCCTGATGACCATAGCAAGTCGGTCCCACCCCTTCCCATCCCGAACAGGACCGTGAAACGACTTTGCGCCGATGATAGTGCTGCAACCAGTGTGAAAGTAGGTTATCGTCAGGCTAGTTATTTGGGTTCCGCAAGGAACCCTGAAAGAAACCCCATGCAGAAATGCGTGGGGTTTTTTTTCGTCCAACGATTTCTGTTAATACAACACTAGCTTTGGGTGGTATGGGCTCCCGCCTGCGCGGGAGTGACGGACTCGATGAGTGTGCTTTGCATTTTTCAATCTCCTGGCTCGTCCGTCAGTTATCGTCAGGCTAGTGTGTGAGTTCTGCAAGGAGCCCTGAGAGAAACCCCATGCAGAAATGCACGGGGTTTTTTTTCGTCTGTTGTTTGACAAGCGCAGTGTAAAATTCTGGCGATATGCAATACGACCAGCTTCATTCGCTTAAACGCAATCATCCCGCCTGGCGGCTGTTAAGCGCCGACAACGGGCCGATGATTGCCAGTTTTTTGCACAGCAGCTTCATCGTCCCCAATATTCGGACGTTCGCGCGCCAGCAACTGGCCTCGCAACTCGACGATCATCTGTATCACCTGCATGCGAATGCTGGCGAGATGTTGTTTCCGAAAGCCGCTACTGCTTATCTAGACGACTGGGCCGCCGACGATCGCGGCTGGCTGCGCAAGTACTATCCCACCGGACAGGATGAACCGCACTACGATCTTGCCGCCTCCACTGAAACTGCATTGAGCTGGCTGCAAGCGCTGGGCCAGCGCAGCTTCATCGGCACCGAGTCACGGCTGTTGACGGTGTTCGATTTGCTCAAGCAGATCCTCGAAGGCTCGGAGCTTAATCCGCGCACCCGTATCGCCGAACTGCAAAAGCGCAAAGCGGAAATCGACGCCGAGATCGAACAAGTCAGGAGTGGCCGGCTGGACCTGATGGAGCCAACCCAGGTGCGTGAACGCTTCCTGCAGATGGCACTCACTGCGCGCGAGCTGCTCTCGGATTTTCGCGCGGTCGATCAGAATTTTCGCGCGCTCGACCGCACGGTGCGTGAGCAGGTGTCTACCTGGGATGGCAGCAAGGGGGCGCTGCTCGAAGAGATTTTCGGCAAGCGTGACCTGATCGCAGAATCGGACGAGGGAAAAAGTTTTCGCGCCTTCTGGGATTTATTGATGTCGCCATCGCGCCAGGATGAACTGAGCACGCTGCTCGCACGCGTGATGGCGTTGGATCCTGTGCGCGAACTGGCACCCGACGCCCGGCTGCAGCGCGTTCATTACGATTGGCTGGAAGCCGGTGAAGTCACACAGCGCACTGTCGCGCGCCTGTCCGAACAGCTGCGTCACTATCTCGACGATCAGGCCTGGCAGGAAAATCGCCGCATCATGGAACTGGTGCGCTCGATCGAGCAAAAGGCGCTGCGCCTGCGCGGCGAGGTGGCGGATGCCGACTTCATCGAGATCGACGACCCTGCGCCCGCCATCGGTCTGCCAATGGAACGTACGCTGTACAAGCCGCCCTTCAAGGCGCGCATCGAACACCAGGACATGGATACCGCCAGCGCCGAGATCCCGTCGGACGCACTATTCGGGCAGGTGTATGTAGATCAGCTGCGCCTGGCGTCCAATGTCCGGCGCGCGCTTCAAAGCCGCAGCCAGGTGTCGCTTGGCGTGCTGCTGGAAGAGTATCCGCTCGAGCAGGGCCTGGCCGAACTGGCGACTTATCTGAAGCTCGCCACAACTGACCTCACCAGTGCGATCGATGACAACGCGGACGAAATTGTGCAGTGGGTAGACGCCAGCGGCCGGCGCCGCAGCGCGACCGTCCCGCTGGTGATTTACACGCGATAGAATGCGCGCATGAACGACGACAACCGGTTTGGCCAGCTATTGGTGACGCTGCTGCAGGGCGTGCTGTACCGCGACAGCGATGCATCGCTATGGCAGTCGCTGTTTGAACTGCAGGCGCGCGTGCGCGATTACTGCGCCACAATCGGCCTCGAACTGTTGTTCGATGAGGCTGAGGGCTACGCGTACCTGCGCCAGCGTGCCGCCGTCGAGGGCGAAATCGAGCTGCCGCGCCTGATTCAGCGCCGGCAATTGAGCTATCCGGTCAGTCTGATCCTGGTCCTGCTGCGCAAGCGGCTTACCGAATTCGATGCCACCGGTGGCGATACCCGGCTGGTGATCAGTCGCGACCAGGTTGCCGATCAGGTGCGCCTGTTCCTGCCCGATACGGCCAATGAAGCGCGTTTGCTCGACCGCATCGATGCGCATCTGAACAAGGTGATTGAACTGGGCTTCCTGCGTCGCCTGCGCGGACAGGATGACCAGTTTGAAGTGCGCCGCATATTAAAAGCGTTCGTCGACGCGCAATGGCTGGCCGAATTCGAGCAGCGTCTCGCTGCCTACGCCGTGCATGCGGAAGAAGACGCGTCATGAACGACGCCGCGCCGGAGTTCGACTTTGACAAAGGGTCCACCGAGGGCCTCGAACGCGCCGGCTTCCGGCTGCAGCGTTTCGACGTATTCAACTGGGGGACGTTCCATCAGCGTGTCTGGCGCATGGAACCCGGTGGCGACAGCGTCCTGCTGACGGGCGATATCGGCTCCGGCAAATCGACACTGGTCGATGCGTTGACGACGCTGCTGGTGCCTGCCCAGAAGGTCTCGTACAACAAGGCCGCTGGCGCCGAGGCGCGCGAGCGCACGCTGCGGACCTATGTGCTGGGCCACTACAAGTCCGAGCGCGGCGACACTGGCATGGCCGCGCGCGCGGTGCCGCTGCGCGACCAGAACAGCTACTCCGTGCTGCTCGGTGTTTTTTATAATGAAGGCTACGACCAGACTGTCACGCTGGCCCAGGTTTTCTGGCTGAAGGACCCGCGCGGACAGCCGGAGCGTTTTTACGTGGTCGCCGACAGCGCCCTTGGCATCGCCGAAAACTTCGCCAATTTCGGCGCCGATATTACGCAGTTGCGCAAACGTCTGCGCGCCTTGTCCGGCGTGACCCTGTTCGACAATTTTCCGGCTTACGGCGCCGAGTTCCGGCGCCGCTTCGGCATCGCCACCGAGCAGGCGATGGACTTGTTTCACCAGACCGTGTCTATGAAATCGGTGGGTAATCTCACCGACTTCGTACGCGAGCACATGCTCGAAGCTTTTCCCGTCGAGGGGCGCATCGATGCGCTGATCGCCCACTTCGACGACCTGCATCGCGCGCACCAGGCGGTACTCAAAGCCAAAGCACAGATCGAGCGCTTGCTGCCGCTGGTCGCCGACTGCGAGCGTCATGCAGACCTGGTGCGCGATACCGGCCATCTGCGCGGTTGTCGCGAAGCGCTGAAGCCATGGTTCGCCGAGCGCAAAGGCGAACTGCTGGAACGGCGCCTGGTCTTGTGGCAGGCAGAACTCACGCGCCTTGAAAATCGTCTTGAGCGTGTGCGCGAGCAGCAGAAGCAGCAGCGCCTGCAGCGCGATGATCTGGCGCGCGCGATGTATGACAACGGTGGCCACCGTGTCGGCACGATCAAGGCCGAGATGGCGCGGCTCGACGAACAGCGTCAGGAAAAGTCGACACGCGCACGCCAGTACGGCGACGTTGCGAACGCGCTCGGCGTGGCTGGCGGCCTCGATAGCGACAGCTTCCACGCCAACCAGCGCGCCATCGAAATCGGCCAGGCCGGCAGCCTCGCCGCGCGCGATGATGGGAGCAATCGCCTGACCGAAGCTGGCGTCAGCCTGCGCGAACTGGGACGTTTGCATGGCGATGTCACGGGCGAACTCGAGTCGCTGCGCCAACGCCGCTCGAATATCCCGCGCCACATGCTGTCGCTGCGCGAGACCTTGTGCACGGCGCTTGGACTCAGTGCGGAAGCGCTCCCTTTCATCGGTGAGCTGGTCCAGGTGCGCGAGGACGACAAGGAATGGGAAGGCGCAGCGGAACGCCTGCTGCATGGTTTTGCCTTGTCGCTGCTGGTGCCCGAACCGCATTATGCGGCGGTCGCCGCGTGGGTCGATGCCACCCATCTCGGTGCTCGCCTGGTGTATTTCCGGGTCCGCGCAAATGTGCAGGCCGAGGCGCGCAGCCTGCATCCGCGCTCGCTGGCATACAAGCTGCAGGTGCGGGAAGAGTCGCCGTTTTATCCGTGGCTGGACAGCGAGCTGGGACGCCGCTTCGATTACGCGTGCTGCGACAGCATGGAACAGTTCCGGCGCGAAAAGCTGGCCGTGACGCGCAATGGCCAGATCAAGGCCGGCGGAGAACGCCACGAGAAGGATGACCGCAACGCGCTGGAAGACCGTTCTCGGTATGTACTGGGCTGGTCGAATGCCGCAAAAATCGCCGCGCTGGCAAAACAGGAGCGCGATCTGGCGGTGCGTGTGCTGGCAGTGTCGCGGCAGATCGCCGCGCTCAAGAGCGAGGTGAAGGAGCACGAGAAGCTGCTTGGCTTATGGCAGCAGCTGGCCTTCTATACCAATTTCGCTGAACTCGACTGGCAGCCGCTGGTAGTGGCCATCGAACAGCTGCAGCGCGAACTGGACGACCTGGCTGCATCGTCGGATGTGCTGCGCACCTTGCAGGCACAGTTCGACGCGCTGGGTGTGGCACTGCAGGAAAGCGACGATGTGCTGTACCAGAGCGCGCGCGATCACGCCACCCAGGCGCAAAAACTGCTCGATACGCAGCTGGCGCGCGATGCTTGCACAATTGTGCTGGATGCCACACCGGAGGATGCGCGCGCGCTGTATTTTCCTGCGCTGGCCGAGCTGCAGGGCGATGCCACGCTGTCCATCGAATCCTGCGACAAGCGCGAAAAAGAACTACGCGAAGAGATCCAGTCGCGCCTCGATGCGCACGCCAGAAAGACCGAGCGCCTGCGCGACGCCATCATCGCGGCCATGCGGGACTACGTGCGCGACTGGCCGTTGGAGACACAGGAAGCCGACGCCAGCATCGATGCTGCCGGTGAATTCAGGCGCATGCTCGATGCTTTGCAAGCCGACGATCTGCCGCGCTTTGCCGAGCGCTTCAAAGAACTCCTCAACGAAAACACGATCCGCGAAATTGCCGGCTTCCAGTCGCAATTGAAGCGCGAGCGCGAAACCATCCGTGAGCGCATCGCCACCATCAACGGCTCGCTGCAGGCAATCGACTACAACCCCAACCGCTACATCGCGCTTGAAGCCGAGCCGAATGTCGACGCCGACCTGCGCGACTTCCAGCAAGACCTGCGTACCTGCACCGAAGGCGCGCTGACCGGCTCCAGCGACGAAGCTTATTCGGAAGCCAAATTCCTGCAAGTCAAACGCATCATCGAACGCTTTCGCGGGCGCGAAGGCAGCACGGAAATGGATAAGCGCTGGACCCGTAAAGTCACCGACGTGCGCAACTGGTTTGTGTTTTCGGCGTCCGAGCGCTGGCGTGAAGACGACCGCGAACACGAGCACTACACCGATGCCGGCGGCAAGTCGGGTGGACAGAAAGAGAAGCTGGCCTACACGGTGCTCGCGGCCAGTCTGGCCTATCAGTTCGGGCTGGAGTGGGGCGTGGTGCGATCGCGCTCGTTCCGTTTCGTTGTCATCGATGAAGCGTTCGGACGCGGCTCCGACGAATCGGCACGCTACGGACTGGAGCTGTTCAAGCGCATGAATTTGCAGCTCCTGATTGTCACGCCGCTGCAAAAAATTCACATCATCGAGCCTTACGTGGCCGGTCTTGGATTCGTCCACAGTGAAGAAGGGCGCCAGTCGATGCTACGTTATCTGACGATCGCCGAGTACCGGGCCGAACGCGATGCGCGCAGCCCGTAGCTGGTCGACGGCCGACGATGTCCGCGCGGCCGTGCAGCGACTGTGGGACCAGGGCCGCATCCTGGCCGCGCGACTCGATGGCGGCGCGCTGTTCCCGCTCGAGATTACCTTGCGCGCACCCGGCGTGGCCGACATGGGCGATCAGTTCGGCGCGGTGCGCGACTGGATCGCGCAGCTGCATGACGGCAGCAAGGCGGTGCGTGGCAACGGTTACGAGCTTGTTACGCGCGCGATCAATCATCGCCAACTGGGGCGCCAGCAGTTACCCAGCGCAGCCCTGTTTGTGCTCGACGCCGATGCACTGCGCCTGATCGGACGCCTGGCCGATGCGCGCCGTTTCGATCAACTCGCGGCAACCACGCTGGCGGTTTTTCCAGAGCTGCGCGACTGGGTCGGCAGCCATGGGCTGACGTTACTGGACCAGAGCGACGGGTGGGAGCGCATCCTCGCGGTGCTGCAGTGGTTTCGTGCCCACCCGCGCCCCGGCCTGTATGTGCGCCAGCTCGACATCGCTGGCGTCGACACGAAATTCATCGAGTCGCGCAGAGCGCTGCTGGCCGAATTGCTCGACATTGTGCTGCCGCCCGCGAGTGTGCAGGCAGACGCTATCGGCGCGCGCCAGTTCGAGCAGCGTTATGGCCTGCTTGGCAAACCATCGATGATCCGCTTTCGCATGCTCGATCCGGCGTTGACGATCGGGGGGCTGCACGACCTGACCGTGCCGCTCGACCAGTTCATGGCGCTCGCGCCGCCGGTCACGCGCGTGTATGTCACTGAAAATGAAATCAACATGCTGGCCTTTCCGCAGCTGGCCGGCGCCATGGTCATTTTTGGCGGCGGCTATGCCATCGACCGGCTGCGCGACATCGCCTGGCTGCAGGCGCGCGAGCTGCTGTACTGGGGCGATATCGACACCCACGGTTTTGCGATCCTCGATCGGCTGCGCGCGCATATGCCGCACACGCGCTCCATCATGATGGATGCCGCCACCCTGCATGCGCATCGCGGTCTCTGGGGCGCCGAGCCGTCTGACAAGCGCCACACGGGAATCCTGACTCGCCTGACGACTGCCGAGCTGACGCTGTTCGGCGAGTTGCGCGACAACCTGCATGGACAGCACATCCGCATGGAGCAGGAACGCATCGGCTACGGCTGGGTCACGAGCGTTCTGGCCAAGTGATGCGGACCGTCGTTTTAGCGTGATGTCAGGCACAATCGCTGGACAAATATTGCATCTCGAATAAAAAGGCCGAAGCATGAATGAACAAGTCGCGCGCGATGTCGTATTGGTGCGTGCTATCGAAAGCAGCGACACGGGCCATACCGTGCTCAGCGTGGACGATCGCATGTATGCCAGCCGGAGTGCGCGCGAACTGGCGCGGTGGCAAGCGGCCGACAGCAAGTCCGACGTCACTTTCGACCATTTTTTGCAGCAGCGTTCCGAGCAAATCCTCAAACGCCTGGCCGAACGCTCACCCGCCATCAAACCTTTGCTGAAAGCACATGGTCTGGGCAGCTGGTTCGCAGTGGGCCTGCCCCTGGTGGGGCTGGTGGCGGGCGCCGTACTGGACCGGGTTGCCGACCCGCATCGTGTCGACCTGCTGTCGCTGCCCTTGCTCGGCATCGTCGCCTGGAATCTGGTTGTCTACGCATGCATCCTCGTCTGGGCATTGGTTCCGGAGAAAAAGTTGAGCTTGCAGGGCCGCTTCAACTGGGGCAGCTTCAACATGCGGCGCTTCAACCTGGGCCGGGTGAAGCTGCCGCGTAAATTGCCGGCCGCGCTGGCCACGGGTTTGTCACGCTTTCTGTCCGAGTGGTCCGACCTGAGCGCCTCACTGACGCAAGCGCGTTTGGGGCGCACCGTGCATCTGTCTGCGGCTGCCTTTGCGCTGGGCGCTATTGTGTCGCTGTATGCGCGTGGATTGACTGCGCAGTACGGCGCCGGCTGGGAGAGCACGTTCCTCGATGCCGCGCAGGTGCAGCACATCCTGTCGATCGTCTTTGCGCCAGCGATGTTCGTCTTTCCTCTTCAGGGATTTTCACTGGCGGATGTCGAGGCACTGCGCTTTACCGGCGCGCCGCTTGCCGGCAGCGGCGCGCGCTGGGTCCATGTATATGCTGCTACCGTGCTCTTGCTGGTTGTGGTGCCGCGTGGCCTGCTGGCCATTGCACAACATGTGCGCGCGGCTCGGTTGCGCCGTCATTTCCCCCTCGATACCGCACAATCATACTTTCGCAAACTATCGGTCCAGATTGGCAGTGCGGCACCGGGCGTAATGTGCGTTCTGCCCTACAGCTACGCCGTCGACGATGCGCGCAACCGCGGCCTTGCTGCGCTTGCAACACTGCTGCTGGGCGAGGAGGCACGCGTCGTGCTACGACCGGCGCTCGCTTACGGTGAAGATCCGGCCGATGCCTTGCGCAAGCTCGCCCCGAATGTGGCCGGTGCCACGGTAACGGTCGTCCTGTTCAGCCTTGCCGCCACGCCAGAAAAAGAAAACCACGGCGCATTGCTCGACGCGATGCGTCGCGCAGATCCACGCGGCATTGCGGTGCTGGTCGACGAGTCGAGCCTGGTCCAGCGCGCCGGTCCTTTCACCGAACGCATCGTGTTGTGGCGCGAATTCTGTCGCTTTTACGGCTGCAATGCCACATTTGTCAACTTGCTTGACCCAACAAAATATCCCATCGATGCAGATGCGGGTCTGGCCATGTCGGAGGCCTCATGAATGACACCGCCACCATTCAGTTTGCACTGGTATCGCATACAAACAACGGCAAGACGACACTGGCCCGTACGCTGGTTGGTGTCGATGTGGGCGAAGTGCGCGATGCTGCACACGTCACAATTCTCGCCGAATCACATGTTTTGCAAAGCACGGAGCAGGGCGATCAGCTCTTGCTTTGGGACACGCCAGGCTTCGGCGATTCAGTGCGCTTGTTGAGACGATTGTCCATGGCGGGAAATCCCATTGGCTGGTTCCTCCGTGAAGTGTTCGACCGCTACCGCGACAAGGCGTTCTGGCTCAGTCAACAGGCTTTGCGCACGGCCAAAGATTCTGCAGATGTCGTCCTTTACCTTGTCAATTCTTCGGAACTTCCGCACGATGCAGGCTATCTGCCTGCCGAAATGAAAATTCTGGCGTGGCTGGGAAAACCGGTTGTGGTACTGCTGAATCAGTTGGGCCCGCCGCGGCCGCACGAAGAAGAAGCGGCCGAGCAAGCGTGTTGGCAGCAGCATCTGGAGCAATTTCCAATTGTGCGCAGAGTGCTGGCGCTCGATGCGTTTGCCCGCTGCTGGGTGCATGAGCATGTGTTTTATGAGGCGGTAGCGCCTCTCATCGATGTATCCAGTCAAGCTGCTTACCGGCGCTTGCTGACAGCGTGGGACATGAATAATCTGCAGCGCTATCGGCAGGCCATGCACGTGAGCGCTATGGTGCTGGTTCAGGCAGCACGTGACACCGAACCCATGCTCGACGCTGACAAAAGCATCCTGAAGTCGGCCATGAAGGTCATTGGATTGGGCAAACCGGAACAACAGCGCCGTCAGGACGCTGCGATGAGTAAAGTGGTGGCGCGCCTGAACCAATCGATCGCCAACGCGACTGCGCAACTTATTGCGCTGCATCGCCTCGATCCCGGTGATGCTGCCAGGGTCAACGCCCGGGTGCGCGACCATTTCGTTGTGCGCGCACCCGTCGACCGCGCCCAGGCAGGCGTACTGGGCGCCATTGTTGCGGGTGCCGCGACCGGATTGAAGGCTGATCTGCTGACTGGTGGCCTGACGATGGGGGGCGGGGCGTTGCTCGGTGCCATAGTCGGTGGCCTCACCATGGCGGGCGCAGCATGGGGTTTTAATACCAGCACTGACCGCCAGCATCCGAAAATTGCGTTTACTGAGGCATTTTTACAGACCTTGATGGTGGGCAGCGTGTTGCGATACCTGGCGGTAGCGCATTTCGGGCGGGGACGCGGCAATTTCACCGAGGGCGAAGCGCCGGCATTCTGGCAAGGAGAAGTCGAGCGCGCAGTGGCGGAATATGCCAATCTGCCGCACCTTTGGCATCAGATCCGTGACAATTCGGACGAACAACAGTCCATTGCGTCCATGCAGAAAGTGCTTACCGACATCACCAGTAAAACGCTGTCGCGACTATATCCGGGTGCATCAATCGCGCTGTAGACAAAGGGAACTTCGGCGCCGCAGCACACTCTAATAATAAACCGCGATTTTTTCGTGTGCCCTCTTGCAGCCGCGCAGCGGGTTTGTTATAGTTCGCCTCCCGAGAAATTGGTTAGCAAAAACAAGGACTTGGGGCTGCTGTGAAAACGGTGGCGTAGGAAAATAGGAGTTGACGGCGTAGGATAAAACCTGCATAATCTCATCTCTCTGCTGCGACGAACACAACGCTTCGTCAACTACAGCAGGCTGTATCACCGAATAAAGTTCTTTAAAAATTAACAGTCGATAAGTGTGGGCGTTTGATGAAGGTGCCAAGAACTTCGGTTCTTGATTACTTAAATTATCAAATGTTCACAAAAAAGAAATAGGTTACTTCGCAA
>JALYUM010000171.1 GCA_030853745.1 Pseudomonadota bacterium
ATCGCTGTGCAACTGTTGCGTCAGGCAATGGCCTGCGCTGCCGAACATGGCGCCAGGCGGCTCATTACCGTTTCTCCCATCGGTATCGAGCGCCTGTTGCGGCATACTGGCGTGCACGCGCACCGGGCCGGGCCACCGATGATGATCGATGGCCATCCGATTTTTGCGTGCTGGATTGACGTTGATGGATTTGAATAAGCGGTGCCGGCAAGGAATTTGATATGGTTGACAATAGTTATATTTATCTCACCGTGGACGAATTCTGCGCCGGCGCGCTGATTCACCTGATTTCAGGGGTCGACCAGGAAGCTGATTTTGCTTTAGCGAGTGGCGCTGTAACAACCGTTATCACCGGCTATACCGAGTGGATCAGCACCGGGCGCCCGGTGCTGACGCTTGGCTGGGACTGGCAAATGGACGCCAGCGGCGATGTCGTGCGGCTGCAACGCATCGGGCCGCCCAGCAGCAACCTGATGCTGCAGTCTCCAGGTCGACGCAACCTGGGCCATGCGCACACTGTCCGGTTGCTCAATGCTTACGTCGATGGATTCGATTGGCAAGCTGCCACGCTGGGCCATATCAGTGCCCGCTACGCCATGTAAACTGCCACAAAAAGTGGCGCTTTCAGCGATAATAACGCCCTTGCGCGCGTCCGGCGCCAGTCATCCATTCCAGTCAAGAAGGTTCTCATGTTGTCCGCCCTCACCCATCCAAGCCTGCGCGACTGCCGCCGGCTGTTCCTGCGCAATTACGAAGTCATGATCAACATCGGCGTGCACGACTTCGAAAAACAGGGCGAACAACGTCTGCTGATCAATGTTGATTTGTACATTCCGCTGGCGCAATCGACACCGCAGCAGGACCAGCTGGCCGAAGTGGTCGACTACGATTTCATGCGCACCACTGTGGCCAGCCGCATGGCGCAGGGCCACGTACAACTGCAGGAAACGCTGTGCGACGACCTCGCGCGGGCGCTGCTGGCGCATCCGCTGGTGCGCGCCGTGCGGGTGTCGACGATGAAGCCGGATGTGTACCCCGACTGCGAAGGCGTCGGCGTGGAAATTTTTCAAATCAAGGACGCAGCATGAATGACGCCGTCACCATCGACGCGCCTTTGACCGCGCGCGCCAGCGAAAAAACCACGCTGGAAAACAACAAGCTGCACAAGCGCCTGTGCCGGCTGGTGGGCCAGGCCATTGGCGACTTCAACATGATCGAAGCCGGCGACAAGGTGATGGTGTGCCTGTCCGGCGGCAAGGACAGCTATGCGCTGCTCGACATCCTGCTGACGCTGCGCGAGCGCGCGCCCATCCACTTCGATATCGTCGCCGTCAATCTCGACCAGAAGCAGCCGAATTTTCCGGCCGACATCTTGCCGGCCTACCTGGACAAACTGGGCGTCGATTACCACATCGAAAACCAGGATACCTACAGCATCGTCAAGCGCCTGATCCCGGAAGGCAAGACAACGTGCTCGCTGTGCTCGCGCCTGCGCCGCGGCATTTTGTACCGCGTTGCCGACGAACTCGGCTGCAACAAGATCGCCCTCGGCCACCACCGCGACGATATCCTCGAAACCTTTTTCCTGAATATGTTTTTTGGCGGGAAACTGAAAAGCATGCCGGCGAAGCTGGTGTCGGATGACGGCAAGCACATGGTCATTCGTCCGATGGCGTACGTGAAAGAAGAAGACAGCGAGCGCTACGCTGCTGTGAAGGGTTTTCCAATCATTCCGTGCGATCTGTGCGGTTCGCAGGAAAACCTGCAGCGCAAGCAGATCAAGAACCTGATGCGCGAGTGGGAAAAGAAACATCCGGGCCGCGTCGAAAGCATCTTTTCTGCACTGTCGACGGTGGTGCCATCGCACTTGATGGACCGCGACCTGTTCGGTTTTACCGACCTTAAAACCGATGGCGTCGCAAACCCGCTGGGCGATATCGCGTTCGATGAAGAACCGTGTTCGACGCCGGCGCCGGGTGTGTTTGCGATCCAGCCAGCAAGCGAATAAAGTGCTGGCCCTGCCGCTGCGACTGCATCCCGGCCAGGACCTGCGCCTGGCCATTGAGGCGGCGTTAGGCGAACATCGCGCGGCGTTTGTGCTGCAGGGTATCGGCAGCCTGTCGGTGGCGCAATTGCGTTACGCCGGGGTCGATGCCGTGAGTGAAATGCGCGGGGACCTCGAAATCCTCACGCTGGCCGGTTCATTGGCACCCGACGGCGCCCATCTGCACATGGCCGTGTCCGATGCGCAGGGGCACGTGTTCGGTGGCCACGTTGCGTACGGCTGCATCGTGCGCACCACCGCCGAGATTTTACTGGTGGCACTGCCAGATCACGCATTCAGCCGTGAACTGGACGTCGATGGCGCCGGTTTCCGCGAGCTGGTGATTCGCCCGCACAAATAAGTAGACATAACTGTCTAGGTTAAGTACTCTCTCATCAAAGGAGAGTGCAATGACCACGCCAACTGCCGTACCAAAACCCACCGCTGCCGAACTCGACCTGCTGCAAACCCTGTGGCCGCTGGGCGCCGGCACGGCCCGCCAGGTCCACGATGCGATGCAGGCCGGGCGCCCCGACGTCACCTATGCGACCGTGCTGCGGCTGATGCAGATCATGCATACCAAGGGCTTGCTGAGCCGCGACGACAGTCAGCGTTCGCACGTGTATGCGCCGGCGCAGGCGCAGGATTCGCTGCAGACCAATTTGCTCAAGGATCTGATTCAGAAAGCTTTTTCCGGTTCGGCCAAGGCGCTGGTGCTGGCAGCGCTGCGCAGCGGCATCTCCAAAAAAGAGCGCGAGGAAATCGAGCGCCTGCTGAAAGAGGATCAGCCATGATCGCGTATGTCGGCTGGACCTTGCTGCACTTCATTTGGCAGGGCGCATTGATTGCCTGCGTGGCCGCCATCGGCATGGTGGCGCTCCGCAACAGCCGGCCGCAGGCACGTTACGCCCTCGCATGCATCGCCCTGTTGGCCTGCATTGCGTGGCCCGCGGCAGACCTGGCGATACGGCTGACCGCACCTGTCGGCGCAGAGAGTGCCGCCGGCGTCATCTCTTTTCGCGGCGTCAGCACAATTGTCGCCTGGACACCGCTCGGCTGGCTGCACAACCATCTGGGCGTCATCGTCGTGGCATGGGCAGCGTGCGCGAGCGGCTTGTCGCTGCGCATGATGGCTGGTTTGTGGTGGATACGCCAGGCTGCACGCAGTCCGCGCAGCGATGCAATATGGCAGGTTCGTCTCGACGCCATGGCACACACATTCGGCATCACCCGCGCGGTACGCCTGCGCATTGTCGACAGCATCGTCAGCCCCGTCATGGCCGGCTGGTGGCGCCCCGTCATCCTGCTGCCGTCGAGCCTGCTCACCGGCATGCCACCCGCGTTGCTGGAAGCGCTGATCGCCCACGAACTGGGTCATGTGAAACGGGCGGATTACCTGGTCAATCTGGTGCAAAACGTCGTCGAGACGCTGCTGTTTTATCACCCCGCGGTGTGGTGGTTATCACGCTGCATCCGTACCGAGCGCGAACGGATCGCCGACGATCTGGCCGCGCAGCATGTTGGCGAACGCCCCCTGGCACTCGCTTTATCAACACTGGAAAAACACCAGTTTTCACACCACGACCTGGCGCTGGGCGCCAATGGAGGAGATCTTATGTTGCGTATCAAACGACTGCTGCGCCCTGCCCAACAAGGCCTGACATGGAAGGCCGCGCTGCCTGTGCTCGGCCTGACCGCTGCCCTGATCGCCGGCTGCGCCCAGGTGCCGGCAACGACGCCAGCAGCGGCCGTGGCGCCTGTACTCGGCAAGGCGATGGTCCAGTTCGACAGTTGCGCCCAGCCACAATATCCCCAATCATCGTTGCGTGCAAAACACACCGGCGCAGTCGTCATGCGCTTTTTGATCGACGCAGACGGCAAGGTACAGGATTCGCGGGTGGATCAGTCCAGTGGCGACGTGGCACTCGACGAGGCAGCCCACACGGCCATTGCCAAGTGCACATTCACACCGGCAATAAAAGATGGCGTTGCCGTACCAGCATGGACGCCGGTGCGGTACGTGTGGTCACTGACGTAACCCGGGGTCAGGTCTGCCATTCGTACACGGGCTCGACCGCAACGCGTTTTCAATTGAACATTTTTGCTTTTTCGAGACCGCCAATTCAGCTATACAGTCGAGGCCGTGTCGGATTGGCAGACCTGACCCCGGGTT
>JALYUM010000172.1 GCA_030853745.1 Pseudomonadota bacterium
GCGCCGCCGATATAGTCTTGATGGAAATGAAAGACGACGAAGGCCGTTCGTTGACCGTCATGCCGAAGGTGCTGGTTGTGCCCCCTGCGCTCAAGTTGGTGGCCAATGCTTTGATGACGACGGACCGCCTGGAAGACGGCAAGCCAAATCCGTACAAGGGCGCCTATGAAGTACTGGTCGAGCCACGCCTGACCTCGCGCACTGCCTGGTTCCTGCTCGACAACAGCAAGCCTGTGAAGCCAATCGTCTACCAGGAACGCAAGTCGCCAGTGTTCGTCCAGCAGACCGGTATGGATAACGACGACGTGTTCATGCGCAAGAAATTCAAATTCGGCGCCGAAGCGCGTGCCAATGGCGGCTATGGCTTCTGGCAGCTGGCCTACGGTTCGACTGGCACGGCAACCTACGTCCCGGCCTGATCCCAGTGACACCGCCGCGCTAAGTGCGGCGGTCGTCGGATTTGACAGCAACGACCAAACCAAGGAGTAGGACCGTGCCACCAAAAAACGTGAAGCCCGCCGCCAAGAGTGCGAGCGGTTCGGGCCAACAGAGCAATGTGATCGAATCGAGCCTGCCATCGGATGCTGCGAATGCTGCGACCAGTCAGCCATTGAACCTCGACCAGCAGGTGCCTCTGGGCGGGACGGCCGAGTCGAACAATATCGGCGGGGACCTGACAATCACGGGATCGATTTCGACGCTGACTGGCAGCCAGGTGCAACCTGGAACGCCCGCCGGCGAATTCGCCGTGGCATCCGAGCCGGTGCCGCCTGGCGCCGAACAAAGCTCCTCGTCCGACTGGCTGCAGCCAAGCATCCATGGTCTCGCGGTGACGTCGAGTCTGGATGGCTTCTGGCGCTGTGGGCGCCAGTGGACGAAAGCTGAAACGCGCGTTGCCCTGTGCGAGTTTTCCGAAGACGAGGCGCTTCGCCTGATTCAAGAGCCGATGTTGACGGTGCGTTACATCGATCTGGCCGTGGAAGAACCGGCATGACGTACGCGACCCGCCAGGACATGGAGCTGCTCTATGGCGCCGCCGAGGTGACGCAGCGCGAGTCCGCGCTGCCACCTGGCGCCGTGGACAAAGCCCTGGCAAATGCCGACGCGCTGATCGATGGCTACCTCGTGGGACGCTACACCTTGCCGCTGTACCCGATTCCGCCGAACTTGCCTCAAATCGCGTCTGCACTCGCCCGTTACACCCTGATGGGTGACGCGGCTACCGAGCGAGCGCGCAACGACCAGAAGGACGCGATGATCTGGCTGCGCGACGTCCAGGCCGGCCGCGTCATGCTACAGGCCGCTGCACCGGCACCAGGGAACGAGCCTGCCGCCCTGGTGATGATGGTTTCCGCCGGCAGCGTATTCCAGCGGTGTGGCCGGCCATGATCGAGGCGCTCCTCGCTCGCATCCGCGACACGGTCCCTGAAATCAAGTTCCTGGGCGAAATGGCGGACTTCCAGCGCGCCGTGGAAAGCAACCCAGTAGCGGTGCCGGCGCTGTTTGTCATCGAGGGTGACGAGAGCGCCTCGCCCAGCCAGTTTAGCGACGTTGTCGTCTCCCAGCGCGTGCGCGCTACTGTCGGGCTCGTCCTGGTCGTGCGCAATCTCTCCGACGCGAACGGCGAGGCGGCCAAAAGCGAGCTGCGCCAGCTGCGCCAGCTCGTGAAGGCCCAGGTGTTCGGTTGGCAGGCGACAGCCGAGTTCGACCCGTTTGAGCGCGGTCAAAGCCATCTCCTGGCTTTCCGCGATGGCCACGTTTGGTGGCAGGACCAATATCTGACCTCTTTTTATGACAGGAGTGTGCTGTGAACAAAGACAACAACGAACCTGCAGCGCCGGACGCGCTGCAGGCATTTACCAACTGCCCTGAGTGGGGTGTTGGTGGCCAGTTCATCTACGACCCGGCCACGAAACAACGCACCCGCGTCGACGACACCCCGGCGCCCGTCGGCACGGTGAGCGTCGTGTCGGAAGCGCCGATCACCACCAGCACCACTGCCGAGTCGGCATCGAAGAAGGAGCGCAACCGTGCCTAACCTGATTACCACGCCACGCAAATGGCGCAACAAAGCTGTTTTGATCAAGCGTGAAGTTACCTACGGTGTCGACTCGACGCCCACGGGCGCCGCCAACTGGATCGAAGCACGCAACGTCCAGCTCACGCCGATGGATGTCGACAAGGTCGACCGCAACATCGACCTCCCGTACATGGGCAGTGCGGGCAGCATTCTGGTCGGTTTCTGGGCAAAGCTGGCGTTTGACGTCGCCCTGGCGCCGTCGGGATCGGCAGGCGTCGCACCAAAGTGGGGTCCGCTGCTGGGCGCCTGTGGCACTGCCGAAACCATCGTTGCAACCACTTCCGTGGCGTACAACCTGGTCAGTACCAACCAAGGCAGTGTCGTCGCGTACATGAACATCGACGGCGTGCTGCACAAGCTGCTGGGCATGCGTGGCAACGTCAAGGGCAAGGCCAATGCGAAAGCGACGCCGATGCTTAGCTTCGCCTTCGACGCCGTCTACGCTACACCGGTAGTCGACGGCGTGCCGACCGTCACCCGTACCGGCTGGGCAATCGAGGAAGGCGTTAATAGCGCCAACACCGGGCCGATCACGATTAACGGCATCACGCTGGCGTTCTCGACCTTCGAGTGGGACTTTGGCAATACCACCGGCCGGATCGATCTGCCTGGCCCGCAGCGTGAAGTCACGATCAGCGATCGCAAGCCATCCGCGTCGCTAACAGTGCTGGCGCCAGCTTTGGCAACGTTCAACCCGTTCACGTTGTCCGAAACCGGCACCACGGTCCCGCTAAGCAATTTGCACGGCAGCGCCGTTGGGAAGAAGGTTCAGACCGATATGCAAGTTCGCATTACCGGCGTGGACTACGACCAGATCGAAGGCAATGCCGCCTACAAGCTGACCCTGGAACCGGTGCCGGTAGCAGGTAACGACGAGATCGCGCTGACCTGCCTGTAACCCACTGCTCCCCACCAGGGGAGCAGTTTTCAACCACTTTTCATTCCATTTATAGGAAACACCATGTTCGCAATTGCCGCCAATGACACCTACTTCACCGACGTCGAAGTCAACATCCCGACCGGTAACGGTGCCGGCAAAGTCACCAAGCACAAATTCAAGGTGCAATTTCGCCGCCTGTCGAAAACGGAGCTGCGCGAGGTTTTCCGCCGCCTCGATGACAAGCGCCTGGCCGAAGGCGAGGAGAAGCTGAGCGACGAACAGCTGCTCGACGACGTGATGGTCGGCTGGGAAGGCGTCCTCGACAAGCAGGGCAATGTTGTCGCCTTCGCTCCGGAGACCAAGGAGAAGCTGATGGACATCTATCCCGTCGAGGCCACTGTCATTGGCGCGTTTTTTGACTCGATCAAAACCGCTCCACGAAAAAACTAGTACGCGCCGCTGAACGGTGGGGGCAGGCGTTCGGCGGCGCGGTCACCAAAAACGTCCCGGGTGCAGTAAGCGATGAACTGGCCGAAGACATGCGCTTTATGGCGTTGGAGTCCGAGATCGCCGACGCGCCCAGGGAAGCCGACATCGAGCCGGAGGTCTGCGAAATCTGGGCAGATAACGTGCTTACGTGGAACGTGTTCCTTGCTCTGGAAACTCAGTGGGACATCGTGGCGGCCCCGGACGGCGAACTGGTCATGACCGGTCTGAAGTACGACCGCGCCGAGGTCGTACTGCGCTACACCGACGGCGCTCCGCGGCGTCAGTGGGCAACGATCTTGACAGACCTCAGGGCAATGGAATCGGCGGCTCTAAACGTCTTGAACAAGGCACGGACGGCTCGGCGCGTACGGCGGCAGGAAGAGCTGGAGGCGTCCAGGACGAAGTGATAACGCGACAAAACTGTAAGGGACAACGTCAAGCATGAGCAGCAACCAGGTCGAGTATGGAATCCGAATCAACCTTGAAGGCGATCGCACAGCCACGACCGCAGTTGACCAGGTAACCCAAGCGACCGACAAACTGGGTGTCGCGGCCGAACGCACCAGCCAGTCCATGGGTGCCGTGAACGGGCAAATGAATGACACCTCCGTCATCATGCGCCGCAATGCCGAAGCCCAGAACGCCGCCAGCGAGGCGGCGCAGAAGTTCCTGGCTCCCCTGCAGCGCCAGATCGACCTGTTCGGGGCCAGCCGGGCCGAGGTGGAGCGTTACAACGCTGCCCAGGCTGGCTTGTCCGCTACCACACAGAAGCAAGCCGCTGCCTTGGGCTCTGCGATCGACGCGCTGCACCGCGATGAACAAGCCGCGCGCTCGTTTGCGGCCGAGGAAGACCGCGCGACCAAGGCAGCGGACGCTTTTCTCAAAAAGCTCAATGAACAGGTGGCCACCCTGGGCATGAACGCCCAGCAGCTGCAAAGCTACCGGGCAGCCCAGCTGGGTGTCACCGACGCAGCTGCACCGTTGATCGCCAAGCTCGGCGAAGCTGGCGCCGGCGCCGGCGCGGCCGGCAAGCACATGGAGGGCATGAATTTCCAGACCGTAGCAGCCCGCCGCGAGCTGCTCGTGCTGGCCCACGAAATGAGCCAAGGCAATTTCCAGAAGTTTGGTGGTTCCCTGATGGTGCTGGGCGAACAGACTGGCGCCGCCAGCCTATTGTTTAGCGCCATGGGTCTGACCGTGCTGGGCGTCGTCGGTGCACTCGGTCTGCTGGTATACGGCGCCATCAAGGGCGCGTCCGAGCAAAAGCACATGAACGACGCGCTGATCATGACCGGCAACTACGCCGGCCTGACCAGCGACTCCCTCAACGCACTCGCGCACGCTGCTGTCGAAGCCGGTGGCAGCATCGGCGAGGCCAAAAAGGTGGCGACCGAGTTGGCCGCCAGCGGCAAATTTACCGGCACCCAGATCGCGTACATTACCGACGCCACTGTCGCCTGGGAGCACGCCACCGGCCAGTCGATAAAGTCCATCATCTCCAGCTTCGAATCGCTGGCCGTACAGAGCCAGGGCAGCACCATGCGTGCCACTGAGGTGATCTCACGCGCTACCGTCAAGCTCGACGACACCTATCACTTTCTGACCGAGTCGGTCTACGAGCAGATTCGCGCGCTGGAAAAAGAAGGTGACGCAAAAGGCGCGTCTGCCTTGGCAACCGAGACTTTCGCGCGCGTCACGAAAGACCGGGCCGAAGATATCATTCACAACCTCGGGGGTGTTGCCCGCGGCTGGAATTCCGTTAAGGAAGCGGTCGGCGCGGCCGCTGATGCCGTCGGCGACTGGGGCAAGCGGGCAACGCCGGCGACTGCGGTAAAAAATGCCAGCTTCAAGCTGCAGCAGTACGACCAGGGCCTGGTTACCATCGGAGTCGATCCCGACAAAGCGAAGGGCGACCTGGCAGCCGGTCGCATGAAAATCGTCCTGGAATTAACTGACGCCGTCGACAAGTTGAACAAGGCTGACGCTGTGGCTAACGCTGCAAGTGCCGCTACCGTCGCAGAGTCGCGCGCTGTGCACGCTGCGTCCCGCATCGCTCAGGAAGATCAAAAGCTCGAGAAAAAGGGTTTGAACGAACTGCAGTTGTCCCTCCGTGCGTATGCCGAGGATATAAAAACGATCAAGGCGGTCAACCCCGACAGCCCGTTGGTCAGCGAGCAGGCCATTGCCGACGGCATTGCTGCGCGCACCAAGGCCCACACCGCCGCCGTCAAAGGCGCCGACGACCGTGCAGCGCTGATGCAAGGCGCCCTGGCGCGCGAACAGGCAAATCTTGAGAGCGAACGATCGGTCTACGACTCCCGCGTCAAGATGCTGGACACGTATCACAACAAGCTGGGCTTGTCGGATACGGACTTCTACGCTGGCCGGGCTGCTGCCCGGGCCGAATACATTGCGGCCGAGGCCATTGCGTACGCCAGGGAAACGGCCGTCGTTCAGGGCTATCGTCCTAAAAATGCCGAAGAAATTGCGGCGAACAAGAATAAATACGACGAGCTCGTTAAACAACACAAGAAATTCGTCGACGAGATACGCAATGCGGGAGGCGAAGACTCCACCAGTGCGGTAGCAGCCGAGAAAAAATCGTACGACGAAATTGCCAAGGCGACCGTCGACGCCGGCGCCGCCGACATGAAGCGTCTGGAAGATTCAATCCTGAAGCAGCGCGAACACAACGCGACCATCGGCCAGACCAAAGAGCAGATCGCTCTCACCAAGCAGGCCGTGTTCGATCTGGACACCACGCAGAGGGAAAGCGATGCGGAATACCTGCGCGGGATCATGGCCAAGGGGGGCTTTGACGAAAAATCAACCGCGGTATTCGCTATTCGCCTGCATGACCTGGACGAAGAGATCGCGCGCCGTAAGATCCTGTCTGGCCTGGTCGGTGTTGCGGCGGACGCTGAAGCTGGTGTCGCTGCAGGCGCCGCCGCCCGCAAGCTGGCGGACATGGCGATCAACGATTGGAAGAACGTTGGTGCGAGCATCGCCGACAGTTTGAGCGAGGCGTTTGGCGCCGGCGGCAAAGCCATTGGCAAGATGTTCAAAGCGTACGCTGACGGTCAAGCGGCACAGCTGCGCGCCCAGAAAGAACTGGGCATTGCGAAGAAACTACTCGATAGCGATCTGGATAAAGCGGATGCGATCCGACGCGCCGAACTGTCCGGCACCCAAGCGCAAGTAAAGTCATACGGCGATATGGCCGACGCCGCCCAGGGCTATTTCAAAGAAGGCTCGCGCGGCTACGAAGCGATCGGTGCGGCGTCCAAGATTCTGCACGCTGCGGAATTTGCAATGAACATCGCGGCAATCGCGCCCGCCATGGCGGCCGGCGCCGCGCAATTGTTCGCCCAGTCGGGTTGGGCTGGCTTTGCCGGAGTGGCCGCAATGGCCGCCATCATCGCCGGCTTCGGCGTGGCTGTTTCGAGCGGCGGAGCAGGCGGTGGCGGACAATCTGCAGCCGAAGTTCAAAAGACCCAGGGAACCGGCTCGGTATTCGGGGACTCCAGCGCGAAGTCAAACTCCATCGCGCGCGGCATCGAGCTGTCGGCATCAAACTCGAACATCCAGCTGAACTACACCGCCGGCATGCTGGCTGCTCTGAAAAGCATTGACGCTTCAATGTCAGGCCTTGCCAACCTGGTTGTCGGCGCTAGTGGGGTAACGGATGGGTCAAACCTCGGCATCCAAACGGGCACTATCGGAACATCCAATGGCATTGGCACGAAACTGGCCGGCGCGCAGATCGGATCAATGATCGGCTCGATCCTTGGCCCGATCGGTTCGGTTCTAGGTGCTGGTGTCGGCGCATTGGTGAGCAAACTGTGGGGCAAGACCACACAGAACATCGTTGACAGCGGCCTACAGTTGGGCGGCAGCGTCGCCGAACTCCAGAGCGGAAAGGGCTTTCAGCAGTACGCCAGCGTCGATACTACGAAATCGAGTTGGTTCGGCCTTTCGAAAAGCACGAGCAATTCGGTCAAGACCGCTGGCCTGGACGATGGCCTGGCGTCACAGTTTGGCCTGATTTTCCAGGATTTGGAGACTGCCCTCGATACGGAAGCCGGTGGCCTGGGTGTGCGCGAAGAAGAAGTTACGAAGGCTCTCGCCAGCTTGGTTATCGCGCCAACGAAGGTTTCTCTGAAAGACCTGAAGGGCGACGACCTAACTGCTGCCATCAACGGCGTGGTCTCGAAAACCATGGACGGCATGGCCGCTGCAGCATTCCCGGGTCTTGATAGTTTCCGCAAAGTGGGTGAGGGTTACGCTGAGACCGTCATGCGCCTGGCAACCGATTCGGCAAAGCTGGACGGCATCCTTGGCGGCATCGGAGGATCATTCGGCGCGACTGGCATTGCGAGCCTCGACGCACGCGAAAGCCTTATCTCCATGGCTGGCGGAATTGACGAGTTGGCCAGTAAGACTAAAGACTTCGCAGGAAATTATCTCTCGCAAGCCGAGCAACTGGCACCGGTTCAGCAGTATTTGACGGAACGAATGACAGCGATGGGTTTGGCTGCCGTGCAGACGCGCGACGACTTCAAAAAAGTCGTTCTCGGACTGGTTGAATCAGGCGCCTTGGCCACTGCTGCTGGCGCAGGGCAATATACGGAACTAATGGAACTGCAGGAAGCATTCGCCAAGACGCACGCCGCAACGGTCGATCTGACCATGTCCGAGCAGGCCATCGCCGATCAGCGCAAAGACCTGCAAAAGAAGTACGACGAGTTGACGAAAACAACAGCGCAGCTGCATGCCGATGAGCGAGACACCATTCCGGACGTGAATCTGGCCCTGTACGACCAGGTGTATGCGCAGCAGCAACTGAAGGATGCGGCCACAGCGGCATCCGAAGCGCTGAAAAGCACCGTCGAGCGGCTGATCTCGACGCAGACCAGCACTCTCGCCTACCGCGATTCGCTGATGACTGGCAGCCTGTCCACCCTGACGCCGATGCAGAAGTACCTGGAGACGCAGCGCCAGTACGCTGCAGCGCTTGCCAAGTCGGAGGCCAAGCCTGACGACACCAGCGCGGCTTCGGCAGCGCAGGCGGCCGCTACGGCCTTCCTGACGGCCAGCCAGGTGGTCAACGCATCCAGCGCGGCCTACGTCAACGATCGCGCAAACGTGTTGAGCGACATGACCAAGCTGGCCGATATCGCCGGCGCGCAGATCACCGACGCCCAGAAGCAGCTGGACATGGCCACGCAGCAGGTCACCGGCATCGCCACGCTGAACACCACGGCAGTTGGCATCCAGCAGGCAATCATCGACCTGGCCAAAGGTGGCGCAGTAGTTCAGGCCCCGGCGCTCGACATGTCCAGCTATACGACCGCATCGAATGAAAGCCAGGCCGTGCTGGTCGCGGAGATCAAGCGCCTGAACGCGAGCATGGACGAAATGAAGAAAGCGATGGCACAGCGGAACGTCGACGCGCGCGACCAGCACGTGGAACTGGTCAGCGCGGTCGATGAGGTCGCGCCGGCTGTCGGTGAAGAAATCGTCGTCAGCGCGAACCAAGCGCAGTTTGCGCAGATTTATCCGTCCAGCGTTAAGCCGCGGTGATGTTTTGAAAGCGATGCCCCCCTATTTTTGGCAGCTGTCTTGCTCGTAGTTTTTTTGGAGATCAATCAATGAAACGTTTTATTCTGAGCGTCGCCCTTCTCCTGGCCGGCGCCGCGTGCGCTGCCCCCCTGCCCGATGTGCGCTTCCAGAATACCGGCGCCGGCGCGCAAACTTCGATCCCCGTCACCTTCGGCCAGGTATTCGCCGTCGGCGACATGAAGAAGTCCGACGTCCTGGTGGGCAAGCTGGACGGCGCCGCCGTGCCGCTGCAGGTCGATGTGAAGGCCACGCATGCCGACGGCAGCGTGCGCCACGCGATCATCTCGGCGATCGTGCCGAAGCTTGCGGCCGGCGCCACCGGCACCATGACGCTGGCCACTGGCGGAACGGTTCCAGTCGCTACGTCCACGCCTGCCGATCTGCTGGCCACCGGCTTTACCGCCTCGGCCTCCGCGACCATTGCCGGCGTCAAGTACTCGGCATCGGCTGACCAGCTGCTGAAGGGCGCCACGTCGACCTGGCTTGCCGGCGCCGTCGCAAACGAATGGCAGGTGTCGGCGCCGCTGACCACTGCGGCCGGCGTGGCGCATCCACACCTGCAGGCGCGGTTTGCGGTGCGCTACTACAGCGTTGTGAAGAAGGCGCGCGTCGACGTGACGATCGAGAACGACTGGGCGTACCAGCCGGGCCCGCAGAATTTTATCTACGATGCCGAGATACTGGTGGGCGGCAAATCCGTCTACAGCAAAGCTGGCCTGAATCACCTGCACCATGCGCGCTGGCGCAAACTGTTTTGGTGGGGCGATGCGCCGGTCGTGAACGTGCAGTCGAACGTGCCGTATCTGATCTCGACGCGCGCCGTGCCGAACTACGACAGCGCCGTGGTCATTGCGGACGCTTATCTCGGCACCATGCAGGGCACCTTCGCCGGCGCGCGCACTGAGCCGATGGGTTCGGGCATGGCCACACCTTACATGCCGACCACAGGCGGGCGCGACGATCTCGGCATTATGCCGAGCTGGTATGCCGCCTGGATCATCAGTGGCGATCAGCGCGCCCGCGATGTTTCGCTGGGTACCGCTGATCTCGCTGGCAGCTGGCCGAGTCATTACCGTGACCAGCTCACTGATCGTCCCGTCAGTATCGTTGACCATCCGGCGATGACACTGTTAGGCCGCAACACTGACACATACAGCCCGTACGACGGCGTGTATCAAGCATTTCCTGGCTGCGCGGGCAACTGCGATTCGGTGAATTATCCCGACACCGCGCACCAAGCAGGGTTTGCCTACGTGCCATATCTGCTGACGGGCGACTATTACTACCTGGAAGAGCTGCAATTCTGGGCGATGTACAACGCGCTGATCGACAACCCGAACTATCGCAAATGGGAAAAGGGTCTGTTCCAGAACGACCAGGTACGTGGTCAGGCATGGAGCATGCGCACGCTGGCCGAAGCCGCCTACATTACGCCCGACGCTGACAAGCTCAAGGCGCAGTTCGCTGGATTCCTGGATAACAATCTGACCTGGTACAACGACACGTACGTAACCGGCGGAGCAAACAAGCTCGGCGCTATCACGAACGGCTATGCATTCAGCTACTTGGGCGACACAGCGATCGCGCTGTGGCAAGACGATCACTTTACCTCCGCGATCGGGCACGTCGCCGAGCTCGGCTTTGCCAAGGCCGCGCCGCTGATGGCATGGAAGGCAAAGTTTCAGATCGGCCGCATGCTCGACCCCGGTTTTTGCTGGATCGACGCTGCTGCCTACAACGCAAAGCTGCGCGACACGGCTACCTCGCCGATTTATACGTCGATGGCTCAGGTATATCAGAACTCGGTTGATCCGAAACTGGCCAGCCTGAAATGCAACTCGCCGGAACAGCTGACCTACCGCAACTCGATTCGTAGCGGCGACGAAGCCGTGCCGTTCGCGCTGAACGACATGCCCGGCTATGCCACTTCGACCGTTGGCTACCCGTCGAATTTTCAAGCGGCACTGGCCATGGCGGTTGATTCCGGCGCGCCGGGCGGTGCTGCAGCATGGACCACGTTTATAACGCGCGCCGTGCGTCCGAACTATGGCTACGGCCCGCAGTTCGACATCCTGCCGCGCACTGCCGGGTCGACCTTGCCGCCTCCACCGCCTGACCCCACTGCACCGGCCCCGCCAGTTGTAATCGTTCCGCAGGTTGCCGCACCGACCGCTGCTGGCACTTGGAAGAAGGTCGCAGATGAGGGGTCGAAATTCGCTGTCGCTGCTAACACCATCGTGCGCTACGGCGTCGGCAGCGCCTGGCTTTACTCGAAGGGGTCCGGCACTGCGTCAAATGCTTACTTTGGCAAAGATCCTGCGGTGAACGTTGCCAAGACGGTGGAAGCCTTCACGCCAACGGCAGCCGCTAAGCCGGGCAAGGTCACCACGCCATCGAACACGAAGCTGAAAGGATTGACTGGGCTGACGCTGACGTTCTTCGACGCAACCAAGTTTGCTCCGGTAAAGGTGCTGACAGGCATCACGCCTAGCGCCAAGGGCGTCTTCACGGTCAGCGACATTGCCCTGATTCCGGGCGCTATCTACGGCGTTATCGTCACCGATGCCAGCGGCAAGGTTCTGGACGTGTTGTACCCAGTCCCTGCGTTTTGATCTTAAATCGAATAATCCGCTTGTCCGGTGTTAAAGCCGTCCTGCCAATCCATATGCTCAACCGAGCTGTTGGGATATGGATTTTTTTTATATTTAATAGGGCCCGAGTAGGCGTCATATCCGGCTCGGAAAGAATCGGATTCTGATTTGACTTGAATATGTGGCCCTTGCTTCTCAAATATCCGGGATAGCAAAAAAAGCGCTTGTAAATAAATTTTGCTCATGTAGGAAAAATATGTCATTTAATTTAGTCCCTGTAAATGCTGCGTACACCGCGACCTCGTGGGGATCCGCTTTAAGTGCCGGAACCGCATCCGGACCATCGCCTTTGCCGACAAGCGGGCCTTTTACAATTGAGTGCCGCTTTAAAGGTTTTAGCGGGTCGAATGAAGTGGTTTTTGGTCAGGCAGGGGTATTCTACCTCGGCATCATCAGCGGGACTCTGCGCCTCACCTTCGGCAACCCCGATAACAATGTCACGTTGGTCTATGGCCCGAGCACGGACTGGCGTCACTTTGAGTGGAATTACGACCCGTCGACCGGTTCGAAATTTTTCATTGACGGCATTCTGGTGAACAGCAGTAACGCGAGTTTCGGCAACCCTCCATACTCGAATGCACTTGAAGTGCGCACGTTCGCGAGCGCCTTCACCTACTCAGGCCAAGTCGACGAACTGGCGTTTTATAACACTGTGCAGCACACGGCGGCATTCACGCTGCGAACTGGCGCAATCGACCCGTCCGCTGCAGGCCTGATCGCGCTGTACAAGTTCGATGGGACCACCAATAACAATGTCACCGGGTCGGTGTCTTTGCCCGGCGCGCCGACAATCGGCACAGCTACCGCTGGGGTCGCTACCGCATCCGTTACATTCACTACGGGCGCTGCTGGGACTAACCCGACGACAAGCTACATTGCAACCGCTTCATCCGGAGAAACAGCGACTGGCACAGGAAGCCCAATCGCGTTTGGCACATTGTCGACCAACGTCGCTCGCACTATCCATGTGCAAGCGATCAGCGTTGACGGCAAAGGGCCTGCGTCGGCAGAGTCGAACAGCGTCACGCCCACGGCATCTAGCGACACCACGCCACCAGTACTCACTGGCGTCGTAACGCTGGGCACGCCCGGCGCTACATCAGTCGCCGCATCGTGGCCAGCGGGCAGCGATAACATCGCCGTTGCGGGGTACGAGCGCAGTATTGACGGCGGCACGTCGTACGTTAGCGTCGGCAATGTGACGAGTGCGACCCTGACGGGCTTGGCGCGTGGCACGGCGTACCCACCTGTTCGTGTTCGCGCCTTTGATGCGGCGGGCAATAAATCAACGCCGTACATCGCGAGCGCTGCGGGCTTCACCGCCGCTACAAGCGCAGCTTTTACCGACAGCATCCTGTTTTCGCCCGGCAACTGGAATGTACAAAGCAATCGAGCTACGACAATCAACGCAGGCGCCTACTTTAAAACGATCTTCACTGGCGCTTCTTGTGTCTTGAATTTTGATACAAGCGCGTTGCTGGCTCCATTCCCGCAGCTTTACTACCGTGTGGATGGTCGCGGCCCATCAACGCAACTCGTTCTAGCGGCAACGGTGAACATCGCCATTCCAAGCGAGGATGCAATCTGGGGTAGCAAGGGCGGGCATATTCTGGAAGTTTGGGTAAAGGCCACCACCTCTACGCAGAATCGCTTTGATGGTGTATCGGCGGCAGCTGCATTGACGGGGATCACACTAGAATCCGGGAAAGTGCTTTCGCTTTTCCCAAAACTGCCCCTGAGTCTGTACTTCTTCGGCGACAGCATTACGCAAGGTGCTGCAGCGGTCAATCTGACCAGTGCCGACATGGATACTAGCGACGCAACGGTAAGCTGGATCGTCGAGGTGGCGCGGCGCCTTGGGGCTGAATACGGCAACATCGGATTCGGCGGCACCGGCTGGGTAAAAAGTGGCGATGCAAGCATGCCCAACTTTGTTGGCTCGTTCAATCAGCAATACAACGGCTCGCCACGCACTTTTTTGCCAGCGCCAGATGCGATCATTATCAACCTGGGCACAAACGATAACACTGGCATCAGCACGACCGTAACTGGCGTCCTGAATGCAATTCTGAACCTTACGCCCAGCACCACGAAGCTGATCATCCTGCGGCCGTTCAACGGGAAGAATGCAGCGGAAATCCAATCTGGCGTCGCAGCGTCGAACGTTCCATCTCGCTGTACATTCGTTGACACGACTGGATTTTTTAACGCATCGAACAGCGCTGATGGATTGCATCCTCTCGGCATTGAAAATCTGTCGCATATTGGTCCTTCGGTGGCTGCCGCAGTGGCCCCTGTGCTGGCGGGTGCAACTGCGACGCTGGTGCCGCGCACCGTGAGCGTTACTCTCGGAACCGATGCAAACACGCCGGCTGCCAATTTGACTGGGCTGAAAGTTTCATACTTTGATGAGGCCACGCCAGACCTGCATACGATTGCTCGCTACAAGACGGCGAGCGGCACAACCAACGCGTCCGGCGTGCTGACCTTTACTGCTCAGTCCACGCTGGCGGCCGGTGCCACGGGTTACCTGGTAGTGCAGGGCGCCGGTGGTGTGCATTACAACGCGCCTGTCGTGGTGGCCTGATGAGTGGCTATCTCGCGCCTGCGCTCGCTGGTGGCCTTGGTTATCTGGCGCCGTTGTCCGCACCGACTGGCGGCGATACCACCGCCCCAACGCTGACCGCTGCGAGTGCCACCGCAACCGGCAGCACGACTGCCACCGGCTCAGTCACGACGAACAAGGCGGGTGGCACACTGTATTTCGTTGCCGCTATAGCATTGCCTACTGTGACCGCAATCAAGGCCGGCTCCGCGCAGGCAGTGTCAAGTTCAGGCGCCAAAAGCTTGGCGGTCAGCGGGCTGGCGTCGAACACGACGTATCGTTTTTATTCTCTGCACCGCAGTGCTGCCGGCATCGATTCGGACATCGCCATCTCCGCCGCTTTCACCACCGCGGCCGTCGGCGGTACCGCGACTTACATCCGCGAAACGTTCGAATCGCGCGCCGGCATTCCCTGGACGAACCTGTCCGGCATGCGATGGTATTTCTTCGATCAGGTGTGGCCGGCGTCGCTGCAGGCGCCAGTCGCCCAGGGCGCTGTTGAAACGACCGACAGCGCGGCCGTCGGCTATTTCGATATCGCCGGCCTCACCACGCTGGCCCCAGGCCAGGTCGGCACGCTGGCGTATTCCAACACCAATGGCGATCCGGACCAGGCCGACCTGATGTCGTCATTCACCCCGGTGTACGTGTACTGATGCGGAAAATTCTCGACCTCCAGCGCAGTTCGAGCCGGCATCGCCTGCTCGATTTCCAGAACGTCACCAACACGCCGATCGAGCCGCCGGCCGGCCAGGTCATTTCGGATACTCAGTTCCAGGCGTGGTGCGAGGACGACGACGCGATCGTGAACATCCTGCTCGAGGTATGGCCGCTGGTCAATCACGTGCCGAAGCTCCTGCGACTCTCTACCTTGGGCTATACGTCGCCAGGCACGACCAGCCCGGTCTATTACGAGCCCGGTATTTCTCTCGATGTCACGCCGACCGAAGCGATCGCGATCGAAGGCGGCGCTTCAATCTCCGCCGGCACGCTCGAAATCGAAAACCTCGACGGAAGTCGTGAATATTTGAAGGGGTACGTCTGGACCAATCGCCCATTCATCGCGCGTGTCGGAGACCAGCGGTGGGGCCCGGCTGATTACCGTCCCATCATGGTCGGCCAAACCTCCCGCCTGGCGCCAAAGGATGAACGGACTCTGGCCCTGCACCTGCGTGACCAGACCGAGTGTTTGAACGCACCCCTGAGCGAACACAAGCTTGGTGGTGACGGCCCCAACCAGGATGCGCTGTATCCGCTTGCCTTCGGCGAATGCCACAACGTGACTGGCCTGGTCACCGAGCTGCTCACACGTTCCTACCATGATGGTCCAATGGAAGCGGTCAAACGGGTGCGTTCGAATGCCTTGCCGGTCGATTTCATCGCCGATGTCAGTACCGGCCTGTGCGACATCACTGTCGACAATCAGGGCGCCGCCATCACTGCCAGCATCCAGGGCGACAAGTTTGGTGGCGTGTACCGCAATACCATCGCAGCGCTCGTCCAGCGCATTGTCACCGGCTTCGGCAAGGAAGGCGATCGTTACACGGTCGACGATATTGATCTCGACAACTTCCGCGCTTTCGAAGCGGCGCACCAGCAGAAGGTCGGCTTGTGGATCCCGGAACGCATGAACGTGCTCGATGCATGCGCAGCGCTGGCCGGTAGCGTGGATGCGCGCCTATGCCCGTCCATCGACGGCAAGCTCCGCCTGGTGCAGATCGCTATTCCCGCTGCCGGCCCGTCGATCACAATCCTGCCGCACCACATCGACGGCTTCACTTTGAAACCAGTCCAGCACATCGATGCGGTCGCTGCGGTCAAGCTCGGCTTTTGCAAAAACTGGACCGTGCAGAAAGGTTTGCAAACCAATATTTCCGGCGAAGTCCGGCAGTTGTTCGCAGACGAATGGCTGACCGAAACCAAGGTGAACGAAGCTCGAAAAACCGATCTGCAGCTTGAGGCCGACCCCGTGCCACGCAACACACTGCTGCTGCGCCGCGTTGAGACGCATGCCGAGACGGTGCGCCTGGAGGCGCTGTGGGGACCGGGCCGCGACATCTATGAATTCACCGGCTTGCCAGCCCTGATGCAGATCCGGGTCGGCCAAGGATTCAATTTGACCTATCCGGATTTTGGAATGGAAAACGGCGTCGACGGCCAAGTGCTGTCGGTCTCCAGGTCGTGGCAAACCCGTCGTGTGACGGTAAGGATTTTGGTATGAGTGAGTTCGTCAACGATCGCGATATTTTCCTCGAGGCGCAGGGCAATCTGAACCTGGATCCACGTGGCGGCAAAGTTCTGCTGCTCACGGTCGACCCGGTGATGTTCCGCGTCGCCGCCGGCGGTGTTGGCTCGCCTGCTGTTGCCACCTTCAAGGCCACTGCCGTCAATATTGGCGGCAGCATCACGTGGATACCTCCGGCTGGAGTCAGTTTGCGCGGCAATGAGCCAGACGAAAGGACGGTTTCATTCGCAGAGATGGACGTCGAGACTGCCACGGTTCGCATCACGATGGAGTACCAGGGCGAGCTGTACGAAGCCGAAGCCACGGTCTCGAAACTGTATGACGGCAGTGCGGTCACTACTTACACGTGGATCCGCTACGGCACGTCGGCGGCCGGTGCCAATTTCAACGACAGTCCAGCCGGCGCGACTTACATCGGCCTCGCGTACAACAAGCTGACCGCGCTCGAGTCGGAGAGCCCAGCTGATTACCAGTGGGTACTGATCAAGGGCCAGGATGGAATCGGCGTACCCGGCGAGCCCGGGGCTGACGGCCAAACGCTATGGACGTGGATTAAATATTCGGACAATGCCGACGGCACCGGGTTATACGACCTGCCGACCGAGAATACTTTGTACATAGGACTGGCCGCGAATAAGTTTTCGCCGATTGAGAGTATGGTCAAGGCCGATTACGTCTGGAGTAAATTCAAAGGCGGCCAGGGTGTTCCTGGAGCGCCTGGCGCCACGACCTACACGTGGATCAAATACGCATCTTCTGTGGCCGGCGCGGCCCTTTCTGATAGCCCTGACGGCAAGGCCTACATCGGCTTCGCGTATAACAAGTCGACGGCGGTCGAGTCCACCATCCCGGCGGATTACAGCTGGTCACTTTTGCGTGGCGAGGATGGCGTTGGAGTACCGGGCGCGCCCGGCGCAGACGGTGTAACGCTGTACACCTGGATCAAATATTCGGATAACGCAGACGGTACTGGCCTGTATGACTTCCCAACCGACAACACGGTGTACATCGGCATCTCCGTCAATCGAACTACGCCGGCCGAAAGCACACAGAAGACGGATTATGTGTGGAGCCGCTTCAAGGGCGCACCTGGCGTACCAGGTGAGGCAGGCGCACCGGGTGCACCCGGTACTGCCACTTTCACCTGGATAAAATACGCCTCGTCCGTGAACGGCGCGGCGATCTCAGATAGTCCTGACGGCAAGGGCTACATTGGTTTTGCTTATAACAAACCGACTCCTACCGAGTCGATGAATGCCGCTGATTACAAATGGTCTCTGCTGCGTGGCGAGGATGGCGTCGGTGTACCTGGTGCGCCAGGCAACGATGGCGTCACGTTGTACACGTGGATCAAATACGCCGACGCCGCCGACGGCACCGGTCTGTACGACACGCCGAACGACAACACGATCTACATCGGGATCTCGGTCAATCGCACAACGCCGGCTGAGAGCTCAGTCAAGACGGACTATGTGTGGAGCCGCTTCAAGGGCGCTGTCGGCATCCCTGGCGAACCTGGCGCGCCTGGTGGCACTGGGGTCCGTGGCAACGTCAACCTTTCGGGTGAGACCACTGGTAATGCTTGGTCTGATTCGCAGGCTGCAGTTGTGATCGCAGCGAACGGTTTTGGCGCGCCGCGCACCAAGGATGTTGTGACGCTTTACAACCCTACCAGCTCATTCGTCGCTACGCGCATTTTCAACGGCGCCGGGTGGGAGGTGCATGCGAAATCTTTTGATGGCAGCATTCTGGTTTCGGGTACGGTTTTCACGGAAGCACTTTGCGCCGACGCAGTTACTACCGACAAACTGGCGGCAAGCGCGATCACTGCTGGAAAGATCGCGGCAGACGCAATCACGGCTATAAAAATTGCGGCTGAAGCTATCACATCAAGGCATATCGGCGCAGAAGTGATCACCGCGCGCATGCTCAAGATCGGTACCAGCGACAACATCGTGCCAGATCCCGCATTCCGAGACTTGGCATGGTGGGGGCGTCCATCCGGCATTACAAATAATTATTCGGCCACGTCAAGTGTTTGGTCAACGGGCTATTCGTTAGTTATAAGTCCAGCAACTGGCTCATATCAAAGCACTGATACGCAATTTTTCCCAATGACTCCAGGGGCGACATATCTAGTGTCGTTTCAGGTTTATATCAGCAACGATTTCGCCGGGAACGTTAGTGCGTATTGGTATATCCCAAATGTGGCGTTTGATTTGATGGGCGCGCCAAATCTGGGGTACAACTGGAATGACGGCCTGCCAGTTTCATTCGATACAAATTCCCCAAAAGGCCCTCGACCCTTCACAAAAACGGTGATAGTGCCGAATAACGGTTTTACATCCCGTACGGTCATCCGAATTCGGAGCCAATGCACGGCTGGCACACTGGAAATTGGCGACTTCAGCATCACGCGCGTGGTTGACCAGACGCTTATCGGGCCTGGCTCGGTACTTACAAAGCACCTCGACATTGCCACCGGTGGCGACATTCACAGCGGCCAGCAAGGCTTCGACGCCGGCGATGGATTCTGGCTTGAAGGCGAAGGCCGCGGCCACGGCGCCCGTATGAGTATCGGACGGCAGTTCGGTCGCAAGATCATCATGGATCCGGCCAACGACAGGTTGGAACTGGTAAATCCTCAGCTCTCATCAAGTATGACGGCCAGTGTGTCCCCGTCTGATTTTGGCCTAGTCCGGAACGCTAATCAGCAATTCACCGACGTCTATGCAGGAAATTACACGGCAAGCGCTGGTAATGCCAGCGGGAATCTGACTTATCAGTGGGCGGTGTCTTCTGAAAGTAGCGCGGTCACAGCAAATATGGATTCCCCAACCAGTCGCCAGTGCGTTATCTCGGTCACCGGAAAATTGGCTGTCGGTCAAGAAGTGACTGTTTTTGTTTATTGCACGGTCACAGATGTAGACAACCGCGTGGCGCGCGGTGGCATCGCAACTATCACTCTACAAACTACATCCTTCTGATGAATCAATTTCTAATCCGCAGAATTGCGACGCAAGGTATCGAGTACGTCATCCGGGTATCAGTTGTCGACCCGGACACGACCGGGCCATTCAGCCCCGATAGCCCTGCGCCGACAGTGCCGCCGGCGGTTGAGCCGGGTTGCGAGGCAATCCCTTATGAGGGCGATGTTTCGATCCTTGCCAGGCAGCCAACGCCAACAAGTGTGCTGGAATGGCACGAGGCCCCGATGTGGATCGAGCGTGGCGATATGCCCGCGCAGCGCGCTCGCAAGGCCGACGCCATTTCTACTTCCTGCGCCGATGCAATTATGGTCGGATTCGTATGCGACGCTCTCGGCGCTGGCTACTTCTACCCGGCCAAGCCGAACGATCAAGCAAACCTCACCGGCTCTGTCCTGCGCTCGATGTATTCGAGCAACGACACCACATGGCGAACTCCGTTCTGGTGCGCGGACGCGGAAGGCGCGTGGGAGTTCCGGCCGCACACCGCCGCAGAGATTCAACACGTCGGCGATTGCGCGGTGGTCGCCCGACTCAAGTGCATGGGCATAAATGAGCAGCTGCAGGCGCAACTTGCCGCTGCCACGACAGCCGCTGAAATCGCAGCAATCCACTGGCCCGAATAGGAACTTATGCAAAACCCAAAATTCATCTCGGATAATGCCGCTGACCGGGCAGCAATTACTGTCACGCCCATAGTGCCAGGCATGTCTGCTGCAGCGATACAGGACGACATTTACGCGCATGTCTGCCGCTCTACCGGCA